>NZ_CAXBHS010000005.1:0-196250 GCF_963975625.1 uncultured Porticoccus sp. | reverse complement strand
CTGGAGGCCAACTTCTTTGCATCTTTCTGGGCTTGCTTGGTGTAAACCAACTTCCATGTCACCAGTCCAACTCCTCATCGCATTCATCCACGGGGGTCTCCATCCCCTCACGAATAGACTCCCGCATACCAGGTACGGAGAGCAGGTAGAGTGTTTCCTGAATGGCCGACCAGTCTTCCTCGGAAACCAGCACGGCTTTGTTCCGCTTACCCATGATGACGATTGGTTGATGAGATTCAGCTGTTTCATCAATCAACCGGTAAAGGTTGCTACGCGCCTCAGTTGCAGTGATTCCGGTCATGACGCACCTCTTGTGTGTTTAACTTTTAACCGAATTGTACGTCTTTAGGTACGTACGTCAAGACGAACGTTTTGTATAACGCTTGAGACCAAAGGGGTTGGAGTGAATAAATCTTGATCAGCCTAGCGGTGAAAATGGTTAAAAAATATTCGTTACGACATCTTTATTTACCTTTGTTTAAAAAGTCTTATCTAACCCCAATTATTTTCGCTTTATCACTAATCATTTAACAACTTCTACCATTTCGTTGTAATGAACTTCATCGACCTCTTGAAGCCAAGTAAAAATATCACCAATTACATTTTGACTTTCACCAACAAGGTTTTCCGCCGAATCCTCGTTAATCTCTATCACAACACTATGAGAATATTTATTGATGAATCGGTAGATTTTTTCTTTTGTTGCTTCATCCGTAACTTCACAATTTTTTAGACCACGATCCATTAACTGGGCAATATCACTTCGATACTTTGGAAACTTGAAACTAAAGAAGGATTCAAGCAATTTTCTCGCAAGATTTGCTGTCAAGAATGCTTCGTCTCGTGATAATGCAGGGCTGTCTCTATATGCATGAAGCCTTGAAAAAATGTAGTGGTATTCTGAATTGTAATTCACCAAGCTGGAATCAGCGTCTTTAAATGTTGAATGACGAGGAATAGCTGTTGATGCTTCAATTGTATAAAAGAACGCATTCTGGTCTTTAGGTGGGTTTCTTCTTCTCCTATTACGGTTTATTCCTTCGAACCAATCTCGAATCAATTTGAAGTAGGTGAAGTTGTGTGTAAATACAAATAACTGTTTTGCTGTATCACAATTACTTCTAAGGAACGAATATGCATGAAACAGGTGATTCGAATCAAAACTTGATACTGGATCATCGACTACAACAATAGTGTCTTCCATCTTGTTATCGTTTTCTTTTAGCTTAGTGATAAAGTAAACAAACGCAATGGCGGTTTTCTCACCTTCACTCAAATTCCCTTCTACCAGATCAGAATCATTTCGAAGTAATTCATAACCTTTTTTTACCGGGTTGAAATGAAGGGTTAATTCACTGCGACCAAGGAACTTGTGAAGTGATTCGTTAAACTGATCAGCGCCAAGACCTTCATTTGATAGTGACTCTTCAAGGGTTCGAATTTCGATATTTCGGTTATTTATGGTTGTTTTTAACGTATTGTTTGCGGTTGCACGTTTTGCAACTTCGCTTTTCTTGTCATGATAGCCAAAATCCTTGATTTCAGTGGTGGCATAGTGAAGTTCAAGCTGTTTCTTGGCTTTGTCTGTTTCTTCTTTGAAGTTGGCTGACTTGTGATTGTGCTTTCCAACACTTGCGCTAATAGCGGCCATGGCATTGTTGAAAGCCTTTATTGAAGATTCTTTGATAGCTTCGACCGCAAGACCTGTTTCAAGCGGGTTTGCAGTCTTTTCCTTCAGGGCAGTGTGCCAAGCTGATATTTCTTCGTTCAGGTTTATAGTAGCTTTATCCAAAGCTACACAGGCTTCACTGTATTCCTTTTTAAGTTCTTCGTAAAAGTCACTTACCGCTGGAAGCATTGGGGCTTGTACGTATTGACCAGCAAGCCAGCTATCAGCCTTTACAAGCCGATCTTGGAAGGCTTTGTAATCTTCATTGAAATGGGCTTCAAGCTGTTTGGCCCGTTCTTCGGTGATATTATTACCACAAAATTCACATTGGTTTGTATCGTGGCGCTTGTGAATTTCAAGGCCGGTTTCCACCCAAGATTTTATATCTCCATGTCCAACAAGCCGTTGAATAGTTTTGCTGACTACACTGGTCTTTAGAAGGTTATCAAGGCGTTCTTTCGCCTTGATAAAAGTTTCCTGACTTATGGTCTGTTGGATGAAACTGGCAGGGTTCTTTTGATTTGGTTTAGCCGCATTGGTTAATTGGATAATTTTCTCTTCATCAAGAAGCGGGGCGTCTGTTTTCATTGCTTGACGGTTTGCGGTGATAAATGCTTCGAACTTTGTTTTATTATAATTAAGATAATGACTATCAGACGTATCAATAGATTGGAGGCTCATTTTCAAGCGACGAGCACTATCAGTTCCAAATTTTGAAATGGCACCTTCCAAGTTTTTTATTTTTTCTGCTTCTTTGCTATGCGCTTCGGAATCGGTCTTTTGCGTCTTCTTCAGTTCTTCCAGCTTTTCGTGTTCTTCAATTTTGGCTTTGTCTACAAGCAAAATACTTTTGACAACGCTATCCCATGAAATATTTTCGTCAATGAAGTTTTGATTGAAGGTGTATACGTTCAGGTCAGATTCAGCGATGTTTTCTTGTGTGATTGCGGTGCCGGCGTCAATACCTACTGTCAATTCAGAAGAAGGGAATTTTTCTGAGTTAGCTTTGTTCTCGATGCACCTGAATATACCTGAAAGCGTAGATTTACCGCTACCGTTCCAGCCATAAAACAGATTGTATTTTCCAAAATCCTTGGCATTAGCGTTCGTGTGATTATGAAAGATACCGAACCGCTTTAGTTTTTGTATATTCTTTATTGCCATAACATCCCTGACCTAGAAATCACCCAATGCTAGATGGGCGTATAAAAGTTTGTTAATGAGGCCTTCGGCCTCATAATAATTATTAAAAGGCGGCCACTGTAATATATTACGCTTGCACCCACAGTCTTCCGTAACACGTTGACTTTCATAACAATCTATACACCATCAGATGTCCAAAATCTGTTATCAAGGCCGCGTTTGGTTTGCTGGACAAAAAAAGCTGGCAGGCTGAATCCGCTACCGACTCGAAATGATATTTTTGCAATATCGCCATTACCCTTCCTTTGGTTTTGGTTGCTTCCCGCATGCAGCAATTTGGCCGACTGGCCTTCACTAGTGCCACAAGTATTTCACTGCGGTCCTGTAGTCGCAACCGCTGTTAGTGGCCCCAGCCACCAACAAATTGATTAACCGTCCCATCCCACCTATCATCTTCACGCTTATCTGAATCCGGAGCCTCCATGAGTTTCAGCCATAATCGCGGACCCTTTCCCGCCACCCGCCTGCGTCGCAACCGCGTCGACGATTTCTCCCGCCGTCTGGTGCGGGAGTCGGTGCTGACCCCCAATGATCTGATTTACCCGGTGTTTGTGCTGGAGGGTGCCGGCCAGCGCGAGGCGGTGGGCTCGATGCCCGGCATCGAGCGGCTGTCCATCGATCTGCTGGTGAAACAGGCGCGGGAAATTGCGAACCTCGGCATTCCCGCCATTGCGCTGTTCCCGGTGACGCCGCAGTCCGCCAAGAGTCTGCTGGCGGAGGAAGCCTACAACCCGGATGGTCTGGCCCAGCGGGCGGTGAAAGCCATCAAGGATGCTGTGCCGGAACTGGGGGTGATGACCGATGTGGCGCTGGACCCGTTTACGGTGCACGGCCAGGACGGCATTATCGATGACCAGAGCGGCTATGTGTTGAACGACATTACCGTGGAGACGCTGGTGAAACAGGCCCTGTCCCACGCCGCCGCCGGTGCCGATGTCGTAGCACCCTCGGACATGATGGACGGTCGCATTGGTTCGGTGCGGGCAGCACTGGAACAGGCCGGGCATGTGAATACCCGCATCATGGCTTACTCGGCCAAATATGCGTCCAGTTACTACGGTCCATTCCGGGACGCGGTTGGCTCAGCGGGCAATATCAAGGGCGGCGACAAAAAAACCTATCAGATGGACCCGGCCAACAGCGACGAGGCGCTGCACGAATGCGCCCTCGATTTGCAAGAGGGCGCGGACATGATCATGGTGAAACCGGGCATGCCCTATCTGGACGTGGTGCGCCGGGTGAAGGATGAATTGAAAGCCCCCACCTTTGTGTATCAGGTGAGTGGCGAATACGCCATGCATGTGGCGGCGTTCCAGAACGGCTGGCTGAATCGCGAGCAGATCATTCTCGAATCACTGTTGTGCTTCAAGCGCGCCGGTGCCGATGGCGTACTCAGCTATTTTGCGATGGAAGCCGCCCGCCTGCTGAACGACTAGCCAGCGCACCTTTCAACCGGCAATATCCCGGGCAAAAATTGCTTTCAGATAGCTGGTTTCCGCAATGGCCGGATGCACCGGATGATCGGGACCCTGCCCGCCCTGTGCGAAAACCTGCAGCTGGCGATGCCGGTGAGCCGCCGCTGTTTTCACCACATCCATCAGCGCTTCACGCGACAAATGCATGGAACAGGAGGCGGAAACCAGTGTGCCGCCCGGGGCCAATAGTCTGAGCGCCAACTGGTTGATCTGATGATAGGCCTTTTCACCCTGACGCTGATCCTTGCGCCGCTTAATAAAAGCCGGGGGATCCAGCACCACCAGGTCGTAGGTACGCCCCTGATCCAGCACGGATTTCATTAGGTCATTGGCCTTGCCCTGCAGGGTGGTAAACTCGCCCCGGTAATCATTGAGTACCGCGTTCTCCTGCGCCAGAGCCAGAGCATCGCCCGACACGTCGATACAGGTGACCGAACTGGCCCCGGCGACCGCCGCCTGAACACCCCAACCTCCGACATAGCTGTAGACATCCAGCACTGACTTGTCTTTTGCAAAATGCTGCAGGCGCTGGCGGTTTTCCCGATGATCGTAAAACCAGCCGGTTTTTTGACCGGTGAGCAGCGGCGCCATAAAGCGAACACCGTTTTCCTCCAACTCCACCCGTTCAGGGATGTCTCCGGCCACGACCTCCACGTACTCCGGCAAACCTTCCATGGTGCGAAAAGAGCCCTGGTTGCGCAGCAGGATACCCGCCGGAGAAAACACTTCATCCAGCGCCTCAATCACCTCATTCCGCCGGCTGTCCATCGCCGCCGTGGTCAGCTGTACCGACAGATAATCGCCAAACCGATCGACAACCAGACCGGGCAGAAGGTCGGAATCACCAAAGATCGCCCGATAAAAGGGCTTATCGAAACACTGTTCACGCAGCTTCATGGCCTGCCTTAGGCGCAGCACAATCAGGTTGCGGTCGAGCTGGCAGCCCTGCTCCAGAGAATACAGCCGGGCGCAGATCAGGGTAGACGGATTCACCGAGGCCATGCCAACAAAATGCCCCCTGGCATCTTCGACAACGACAACCGCACCAGCCGAAAGGCCTTTCAGCGGTGTCATATCAGTGTTCACCTCATTGCTATATATCCACAGGTGGCCCGCGCGCAACCGACGGTCTGCACCGGTCTTGAGGCGCAAACTGGCTACCGGGGTTTGCTCGACGGGCGATTCAACTGACATGGCTAACTCCAAAAAAAAGGTAAAGCTACAAACAAAAAGAGCTGCCACCTGGCAGCTCTGCGTGGCGGAAACTGAACCGCCTTGATCCTGCTAATCGACTTTACTAATCGCTGGCCAGATCCTGATAACTGTCGGCGTCGAGCAGATCTTCCAGCTCATCGGGGTCAGACATTTTGAGCTTGAAGAACCAGCCGTCGTCATAGGGCGAATCGTTGATCGTTTCGGGGGCATTCTCGAGAAGCTCATTAATGGCAATCACCTCACCGGAAACCGGGGCATAAATATCCGAGGCCGCTTTTACTGACTCGACAACCCCGGCGTCATCACCCGCCACCAGCACAGCACCAATCTCGGGCAGTTCCACATAAACCACGTCACCCAGGCTGTCCTGTGCATGCTGGGTAATCCCAACGGTTACAGTGCCATCGCCCTCATCACGTGCCCATTCATGGGTAGGAGCATATTTCAGGTCCCCGGGTGTCTCGCTCATGGTGATCTCCTCGATATTGACGATCTAAAACTGTCGGCGATTCTAAACCCGATCGAGCGCAAACAGAAGTACCGAATCAGCCGAACTCACTATGTCAGGCCCATAGCCTGCCGGATCAACTGCTTTTTCAATGGTCCAGCACCGTTAAACAGGGCCATGCCGTCATTGCGCAGCAGTCGCAACGGCAGCTTGTCAGATTCAAACAGACGTTTGAAACCTTCCATCGCGGCCATCATCGCCAGATTCTGTGGCTTGCGGCGGCGCTGGTAGCGTGCCAGTGCCAATCGGTCGCCGGGGGGCAGCCCTCGCTGCAATGCCCGCTGCACTTCCTCTGCCAGCACAGCCGCATCCTGTAGACCCAGATTGACGCCCTGCCCCGCCAGGGGATGAATACTGTGGGCCGCGTCTCCCAGCAGGGCGACACCGGGAACCGTGTAATCGACCGCATGGCGCTGCCAAAGCGGGATGCAGTAACGGCGATCGGCAGCAACCACTTCGCCCAGACAATGGTCTGCCGCCTGACCGAGAGCCTGACAAAACCCCGTGTCATCGAGCGCCATCAGCGACTCCGCCACCGGGGTTTGTTGAGACCAGACAATGGAGCAATGTCGAGTGTCACCCCCGTCGCCCAACAGTGGCAGAAACGCCAGTGGCCCGGCTGGCAGAAAACGCTGTCTTGCCGTATGGCCATGGCTCTTTTCTGTGGCTACCGTTGTCACAATCGCATGATGGCCATAATCCCACTGCCTGAGCTTCAGACCACACAACCTGCGAATACCGGAATTCGCACCATCGGCTGCAGCCACCAGCCCGGCACTGATGGACCGGCCGTCCGTCAGGGTCAGAACGGCCATGTCAGAATCACTGCCGGCAATGTTCAGGTCCTCGACCACCGCAGGGCACAACAGCTCCACATTGGGCATGTCCTCCAACCGTTGCAGCAGCGCCCCGACGATCAGTGCATTTTCCACAATATGGCCCAGATTGGGCTGACGCACATCGGCGCAGTCAAACTCGATATGACCGGTGCCATCGGCTTCCCAGATTTCCATACGATGGTAGGCGCAGACACGCTGCGCCGCGATCGACGACCAAACACCCATTTGATCGAACAATTGTCGGGAGGATTCCGTCAGCGCCACGACCCGTGGATCAAAGCTGCTCGAAAGGTCGGGCATCGCAAAGGGACGCGCTTCCAGAACCCCGATGCGCAGTGATTGTCCCCAACTGGACCCGGCGATAAGCACGGCCAGACTGGCACCGACCATGCCGGCACCCACGACGACAATATCAAACGACTTTTCGGTCACCCGCTCTTTTTCAGCCACCGTTGGTATTTCCTAACACAGTCCCCAACATGGGCGTTCCCCGGGTCTCCAGCCCCATACCGAGCCGGGTAAATTGATGGCGCAGCAGCGGCACCGTATCCAGTGCCAGCAAACCGGTGTTGCGCAACAACGCCATCGGGATGGAATGCATGCCGAACACCCGGGGGAGTAAATCGCTCAGTAAAATGGTCTGTTGCTGGTCCAGTTGCTGCCGCTGAAGGTACTGTTGCAGCACGCTCAACTCTCCCGGGGTCTGGTGGTTTTCCGCTGCCTCACCCAGTGTCTCCGCCAGCACAGCCACATCGCGCAGGGCAAGGTTGAATCCCTGCCCCGCCACCGGATGCAAAGAATGCGCAGCATTGCCGACCACAACCAGATGCCTGCGCACCTGTTCTTCACTGGTGATCAGACTCAGGGGATACACCTGCCGACTTCCCACCCGGACAAAGGGGCCCAGCCGATAGCCAAACCGCTGCTGTAACCGGGCGAGAAATTCCGCCTCATCGGCCGCCAGCAATTCAGCCGCCTGCTCTGGCGGCATGGTCCAGACCATTGCACAGCGGTGCTCTCCGGCCATTGGCTGCAGTGGCAACATGGCCATCGGGCCAAGATCGGTAAAGCGCTCATAGGCGATGCCGCCATGATCCAGCTGCAACCCGATATTGGCGACCACGGCAGCCTGCCCATAATCCTTGCACCGGGAATCAATCGCCAACCGTTGACGGGTTTGGGATTGCGCACCATCGGCCACTACCAGCAGATCGGCACTGATCATCTCTACGGCATCCGTGCCATCGGAGGAAACCTGCAACTGCATACCGCCACTCGACGGGCTGACAGCCGCGACCTGAGCCGGTGCCGTCAACTCGACATCCGGCGCCCGCTGCAGCGCAGCCATCAATACGTCGCCCAGCTGGCGGTTCTCGACCACATAACCCAGCGCGGGCAGGTTCTGTTCGGCAGCCGTGAGCCGCGTCCTGCCAAAATGGCCCCGATCGGAAACGTGTACTTGACGGATCTCGGTGAGACCTTCATCCAACGATTGCCAGAGCCCCAGCAACTCAAAAATCTCCCGGCTGCTGTGAGAAAGCGCTGTAGAGCGCCCGTCGAAACTCGGCGGCAGGGCTGCATTGCTTTGCAGGGGAAAGGATTCAATGATCCGGATGCGCCAGCCTAACCTCAGATGGGACAGTAGCAATGCCAGACTGACCCCCACCATGCCACCGCCGACAATAGCGATATCCACCGCAGATTCGGAGGCAGCGCGGCCGGTCATTTGCCGGCCATCAGGGTTTCAATATCACTGGTTGTCTTGGGCGCATCGGCGCTCAGCACTACCGCGCCCGAACCACTCAACAGGATGTCATCTTCAATGCGTATGCCAATGCCCCGCCAGCGTTCATCGACCCGGGTATTATCCCTGGCAATATAAATACCGGGCTCGACGGTCAGAGCCATCCCGGACTCCAGCAAGCGCCATTCATCGTGCACCTTGTAATCGCCCACATCGTGGACATCCATACCCAGCCAATGGCCGGCGCGGTGCATATAGAAGTCGCGATAAGCGCCGGTTTCAACCAACTCATTCCGCTCGCCATCGAGAATACCCAGCTCAACCAGACCGTCAGTGATGACTCTCACCGTGGTCTGGTGGGGTTCATTCCAGTGATTGCCCGGCTTGCATGCTTCGATGGCTTCAAGCTGTGCCTGCAATACCACGTCATAAATCGCTTTCTGTTCAGCCGAGAAACGGCCGTTCACCGGAAACGTGCGGGTAATATCAGAGGCGTAGTGCTCCAGCTCACAACCGGCATCGATCAGTACGAGGTCACCACTGGTCAGCTTGGCGCTGTTTTCCACGTAGTGCAGGATGCAGCCGTTGGCACCTCCACCGACGATAGAGTTGTAGGCCGGGAAGCGGGCACCGGCCATGGCGAATTCGTGTTCGATCTCGGCCTGCAACTGATACTCGTACATGCCCGGACGACAGACCTGCATGGCGCGGCAATGGGCTCTGGCAGAAATACTCGCCGCCGCCCGCATGATCTTCTGCTCACCGGCACTCTTGAACAACCGCAACTCATGTAAAAAATGATCGAGATCGACAAGCTCCCCCGGCGGACTGGCCCCGGCCCTCGAGCGGGAACGGATACTGTTGATCCACTCCATAAGGTGGCGATCGAAAGAGGGATCCCGACCCATTGCGTAATAGACCTTTTCTCGACCCTCGAGCAGACCCGGCAGAATGTCGTCAATATCGTCGATGGGGAACGCGTCGTCTGCACCGTATTCGCTGCATGCTCCCTCCGGACCAGCCCGGTAGCCATCCCATATTTCGCGCTCGGGATTGCGCTCCCGGCAAAACAGGAGGAACTGGCCCTGTTCGCGACCGGGGATGAGTACTAGCACAGCCTCGGGCTCCGAAAAACCGGTCAGATAATAAAAATCGCTATCCTGCCGATAGGGGTAATGCGTATCCCGATTGCGAATGCGCTCGGCAGCGCCGGTGATGACGGCAATGCTGTTATCTGTCATCAGCTCCATAAGCGTCCGGCGGCGGCGGGCAAATTCCTGCTTGCTGATCATATAATTACGATGTCTCCGGAAAGAATCCTGGCGGTAAAAATCTAGTGAAGTGTTGGGGATAGGGGGTCGTCGACTTTCTTGTTCAACTCCGCATAGACCAATAGTATGGCCACCCTGACGTATTCGACCAGTTCAGTATAACTGACCTCGTCTTCTTCACTTTCTTCATCCAGGGTTCCGATCTGGGAAATGGCGGCCAGATCACCCAGCGCATCGGCGATATCCTCGGTCAGCGTCGCATCTTCGGAAAGTCCGGCGCTACCGAGACCGAACAGGAAACCCTGACACCATTCTCCCAATGACAGCAGGCGCTGATTCAGCTCGACCTCGTCACCTGGCAGCAAGGGTTGAAACTCATAGGTGCCACTGCTGATCGATTCAAGCGACAAAAGGTGCAGATCCGGCAATACGTCGCCGAGATCCTCCACTCGCTCCGTGACCACATCAAGCAACTGGCAGACCATGGTGATTAATTCTTCTCCCCCGGCATGCTGGCCACCACTGATACGACCACACAACAGACCATGCAACTCGGCAGGGCTACCCGGCAAATTGGCGCGTAAAAACGCATCGGCAATGTCATTAAAGTCCATATCCACCTGTACTTCCGGCAAGCAAATGAAGGGGGAATCCTACCACCCTTCGAAAGGCCAAGCATCCCGCCGTATCGCAGAAATAAAAACCCCAGTTCCCATAACAGGCTAGACAATATTTCTCGAAGCACTATTAAGGATTATTGACCGGCGTGTTAGGGCACAATATAGTGGTCTGCAATTATATTCACGGTTGGGTCCATGTCAGAAGATTTACAAACCCTTGAACAGAAAATTGATCGACTGATCAATATCTGTGCGCGCCTGCAGAAAGAAAACCTCTCCCTGCGCGAGCGTGAATCAACCCTTTTAAGGGAGCGCAGCAAGCTCCTGGAAAAAAATGAACTGGCTCGCAGCCGGGTTGAGCACATGATTGTCAGACTCAAAAACCTCAATAACGAAGGCTGAACCGGATGAACCCGCAGACTGTCAACATCCGCATCCTCGACAAGGAATATCAGGTCAGTTGTCCACCAGAGGAACGCGATGCCCTGCTGCTCTCTGCCCGAGCACTGGATGAGCGTATGCGCTCAATCCGCAACAGTGGTGGCGTTATCGGACTGGAGCGTATTGCCGTGATGGCGGCATTGAACCTCACCTATGACCTGTCCAAACTGGAAGCCCAAACCGCTAGCCATAGCCTTTCCGCTGAGGCCTTTCAGCGCCTGGACCGCAAACTCTCCTCCGCCCTGGAAAGTTTTGAGCCTTCCACCTCCTCCTTTTAACGACTCTCTGAGCTATACTGTCAGAACGCCCTGGGGTGCTTGCCAGTCGACAAGTCCTTGAGCCGATAATCTGTAACCTGGAGGGTAACAGTCTGTACGGTGAGCAAGTCCGCGTGACGGAAAGCCTAAAGTATTGCGTTACCCACCACCTTGAACTTTACGGTTCAAGGCCACATTGACAGCGGCACTTCCGGGGATCCTCCAATCAACACCGAATAAGACCGAGCAGCGATGGACAACAAAGCCATTCGTAAAGAGATGCGTCAAAAACGCCAGTCGCTGTCCGCACCACAGCAAGCCGATGCCAGTCACGGACTTGCCCGGCAATTATGTCGGTTACCGGTCTTTCTGTTCGGCAAGAACATCGCTTTCTATCTGGCCAATGACGGCGAAATAGACCCGGGTATAGCGATGGGCATCGCCGAAGCGGCCGGCAAAGCCTGCCACCTACCCGTATTGCACCCACTGAAACAGAATCGTTTGCACTTTGTCCGTTACCGCACAGGACAACCGCTGACCGCCAACCGCTTCGGTATAGCCGAGCCCCCCCTGCGCCGTAACCGGATCGTTCCGCTACTTGCCATAGATGTGGTTCTTTTACCTATGGTCGCCTTTGACCGACAGGGCAACCGGCTGGGCATGGGCGGTGGTTTTTACGACCGCACGCTGAGTCAGAGTTTCAGGCTGACCAAATTCATTGGTTTAGCCCACAGCAGTCAGGAAACTGATAGTATTGCTCCGCAACCCTGGGATATCCCATTACAAGCCATCGTTACCGAACGGGATATTATTCAGATTCGTTAGTCCAGTCAGGTCAAGAAGCCTTTTCGATATGCGCAAAACCAAAATTATTTGTACTATTGGACCTGTTACCGAGTCCTACGACATGCTGGAACAATTGGCCAACGCCGGCATGAACGTGGTGCGACTCAATATGTCACACGGCGACCATGAATCCCACGCCAGGGTTATCAAGGCAGTCCGAACCCTCAACAAAAAACGCCACCATCCGATTGCCGTCCTGATAGACACGCAGGGCCCTGAAATTCGCACCGGTGACATCCACAATGAACTCGACCTGAAGCAGGGCGATGAAATCTCGGTGGTTGCGCGGGGCGAGGACGACGTGGAGGCAAGCTCCATTCGCATCAATTATGAAAACCTGATCGACGATGTGGAGATCGGCGATAAAATTACTGTGGATAACGGCCTAATCAATCTCGAGGTTCTCAGCAAGCAAGATCGCGTAATGCGCTGCCGCGTCGTCGATGGTGGCGTACTAAAAAGCAAGCGCCATGTGAATTTACCCGGCATCAGGGTAAATCTTCCTGCCATTACCGAAAAAGACAAGCGCGATATTGAATTCGCCATCGAACAGGAGGTGGATTTTATTGCGCTCTCTTTCGTGCGTGACGCCGAAGATATTCACCAACTGCACCAACTGCTCGGGGATAAAGCCGACAAAATCAAGGTGATCTCCAAGATCGAGGATCAGGAGGGCGTCAAGAACGTCCGGGAAATCATCAAGGTGTCGGACGGTTTGATGGTGGCGCGGGGCGATCTCGGCGTGGAGATTGCTATTGAGAAACTGCCCCGGGTGCAACGGCGCATTATTCGTCTCTGCGCCCAGGAAGGTAAACGGGTCATCGTTGCCACCCACATGCTGGAATCCATGATTGAAAACCCCATGCCCACCCGCGCCGAGGTCACGGACGTAGCCAATGCCGTCTATGAAGAAGCCGACGCCATCATGTTGTCCGGCGAGACTACCATCGGCAAATACCCGGTTAAATGTGTGGAGATCCTCGATCGTATCGCCCGTTCCATCGAACTCAGTCGGGGCCTTCGTTTTACCGATAACCTGATTCTCAAAAATGACAAGGAAGAGATTGCCGCCGCCGCCGTGAAGCTGGCTGAATCAATCAAAGCCAAAGCCATTATTGTGCCCACCCGCCGGGGACGCATGGCAGGTTATGTCACCAATTGCCACCCCCAGGCACCGATTATCTGCGCCTTTACCAACGACAGCCGCACTCGCCGTCAACTGGTACTGAACCGCAACGTCCTGAGCTTCCGTATCAACTTCAGTGAAGACCCGGAAAAAACCCTCGCCACAGCGGCCAACATCCTCATTGAGCGGGCCGAGTTTACCCCGGAGGACCGACTCGTGGTTATTTCCGACGCCCTCGCCGGATCCGGCATTGATGCCATTCAGATCCGAAAACTGGGCGATTTGTTGAAAGTGCCTATCGAGTAGCACCAGACAAGACGATGCTTAAGGTCTGCCGAATACTGGCAACACTTCTCATCAGCGGACTCCTCGGTACTGGCGTAGTATTCGGCGATACCGTCAAGCCAGCCAATGTGATTCTGTTTATCGGCGATGGCATGGATGAACACCAAATCACCATGGCACGCAATTACCTACTCGGGCCGGATGAGGGTCTCCTGGCGATGGAGCAATTGCCAGTGCGCAGTTCTGCCCGGGTTCAGACCCTGCTGGAAAACCGACCAGACCGGTTCACTTTTATCGCCGATAGCGCCAACTCCGCATCGACGCTGGCCACCGGCCAACTCACCAGCACCGGCCGCATTGCTACCAGCGCCGGAACGGACTTCGACCAACCCACCCTCCTGCAGGCCGCTCGCAAATCCGGATTCCTCACAGGACTGGTTACCACCGCCAGCCTGACCGATGCCACCCCCGCCGCGTTTGTTGCCCATACAGCACACCGCAATTGTCAGGGACCGGAGGATATGAATCGCCCCATCAGCTACGCGCCGCCCTCTCAGCAGTGCACCATCGACTCGAAACAACAGGGCGGCCCCGGCTCCATCGCAGAACAACTCATTGATGCCCGCGTTGATGTCTTGCTCGGTGGCGGCAAAAAATACTTTGCCCAGAAAAATCATGTGGGCGTACAACTGCTGGACCAGGCCAGGTCTCAGGGCTATCAACTGATCGACCATATCGGCCAACGGGATGCGTCAGATCAGCCACGACTGCTCGGTCTGTTTTCACCGGGACACCTGCCGGTGGAATGGATCGGCAGCGGCAACCGCAGGGCCGAGGCTGTCGAACTGGCGTCCGGAAAACCCGTGTTCGCCGCGCCTTTTGACTGCCTGAAAAACCCCCAACACAACGGCACACCGACGCTGGCCCAAATGACCAAAAAGGCACTTGCCCGGTTATCCAGAGACCCTTCGCGAGGCTTCTTTCTGATGGTCGAGGGAGCATCCATCGACAAGCAGGCCCATCGGCGCAACCCCTGTGGTCAGATTGGTGAATTGAATGCGCTGGACAGCGCAGTGACGGTCGGGCGCGAATTTGCCAAACAGCATCCCGGCACCCTGGTCATCGTCACGGCCGATCATGGTCAAGCCGGCCAGGTTGTCCCCCTGCCCGACGACTACAGGGCCATGACCGAATCGTTGAAAAGCCCTCAATACCCCCCGGGGTATTACGCCGTACTGAAAACCCGGCACGGTGGCCTGATGGCTGTTGGCTATGCCACCAATGCTCCACCCCACGGGGGATGGGAACAGCACACAGGGGTCGATGTTCCCGTGTTTCTGGAGGGAATTGACGGGCGGGAAGTTCCAGCGTCGATGAGTCAGCGGGATATTTTCCGGTTAATGCGAGCGCATTTGCAGCTGCCCTGAGCGGCCGCGCCGATAATACTGCTAACCCAGCAGGATGCCGATACCCAGCAGCACCGGAGTCAACAACACCAACAATACATTCTTGCCCAGGGCGGGCACCATGGCCGGAATATCGCCACCACTACCCAGCAGATCACGAGTAATCAGCAGTCCCAGTGGCAGGGTGGTCAATGCCAGCAATGCCGGCCACGGCAAAAGACCAAGCACCACGCCGATCACCACAGAACCGTATGCGCCCAGCAGCAACAACCGGTAAATACGAACACTGGCCACCACCCCCAGCAATACCGGAAAATGACGTCGACCCACCGCCCGATCTGCATCGATATCCGGGAGCTGATTGAGCAATAACAGGGCATTGACCAGAAAGAACACCGCCCAGCCAACGGATTGTCCAGCGGCGAAAAAATCCCCTGTCAAAACATAGACGGTCCCGTTAACCATCAGCAGCCCGAAACCCACACCGGGGGATACCAGGCACGCCATCGGCATTCGGTTTATCAGGCGGGTGTAGGCAACGATAATCAATCCACCCAACAGGCCCAGCGAGAGAATTCCCGGTCCCACCCGCCATGAAAAGTAGACGCCGATCAGCACCATGAGCAGAAAAGCACCGATAAAAAGCCACAGTGCAGTGCCCAGCAGAAAAGGCCGGTCGGGCAGCGTCCCGCTACCACCGCTGAACGGCGTTCGATGGGTGATATTATCGAGGCCGCTTTTAAAGTCCTGGTATTCGTTGAGCGCGTTGACCGCCACATGAGCCGCCAGTGCGCCCACAACAATCAACAACAGCAGATCTAGTGGCAATCTGCCGGTTAGCTGAAAACTGACCGCGGCAGCTGGAAACAGTACCGCCGGCGTCAACAGCAGGAAAGGGCCTCTGGCAATCGCAAATATGGCCTGGAATCGCCGGGCTATCAGCACGAGATGACCTCCCCATTTTCCCCAGACGCTAGCTCAGAAAAAACTGGTAAGCGGGATTTTGGGTCTCTTCCTTCCAGGTGTAACCCAGCTGGTCAAGGAACTGACTCACCAGCTTCTGTTCGCCCAATGGCACCTGCAGGCCCACCAGAACCCGTCCATAGGCAGCGCCGTGATTGCGATAGTGGAACATGGAAATATTCCACTGCCCACCCAGCTGGTTGAGGAAATTCATCAGTGCTGCAGGCCGCTCGGGAAACTCAAAGCGGTACACCACCTCTTCGGTCGCCTCCGGCGCACGGCCGCCGACCATATGACGAATGTGCAGCTTGGCCATTTCGTTGTCAGTCATATCCACCAGCGGATACCCCTTGTCGGTCAGATCCGCCACCAGTTGCTGACGATCCTCATCACCGGAGACCTGCACACCGACAAAGATATGGGCCTCGGCGGGATCGCCCATGCGGTAGTTGAACTCGGTAATGTTGCGCTTGCTGAGAGAGGTGCAAAAGGCCTTGAAGCTGCCCGGTTGTTCGGGAATCGTCACCGCCAGAATCGCCTCGCGTTTTTCACCAATTTCCGTGCGCTCGGAGATATAGCGAAGCCTGTCAAAATTGATATTGGCGCCACAATCCACCGCCAGTAGCGTCTGCCCTTTTACACCAGTGCGCTCGACATATTTTTTCAGTCCGGCCAGACCCAGCGCTCCGGCGGGTTCACAAATGGATCGGGTATCCTCAAAGGTATCCTTGATCGCCGAACAGATCTCGTCCACCGACACGGTAATCACTTCATCAATGCTATTGCGGAGTACTCGAAAGGGTTCCTTGCCAATCTGGGCCACGGCCGCACCATCGGCGAAGAGACCCACATGTTTCAAGCGCACCCGACGACCCGCTTTCATCGCGGCATCAAGACAGGCCGCATCCTCCGGCTCCACGGCGATCACCTTGACTTCAGGTCGCACATACTTAATGTATGCCGCCATCCCCGCCGCCAAACCGCCACCCCCAACCGCAATGAACACCGCATCAAGCGGACCGGATACCTGCCGTAAAATTTCCATCGCAATGGTGCCCTGACCGGCAATCACATCGGGATCATCAAATGGATGGATATACGTCATGCCCTTTTCCGTCACCAGCTTGAGCGCATAGTCCGAGGCTTCATCATAGGTGTCACCCTGCAGGACGACCTTTGCCCCACGGGCCCGTACCGCATTGACCTTGATCTGTGGTGTGGTGGTCGGCATGACAATGATTGCCTTGACACCCAGTTTTTTGGCGGCCATGGCGAGGCCCTGGGCGTGATTTCCCGCCGATGCAGCGACCACGCCTTTGGCGAGTTGCTCCTCAGTGAGGCAGAGCATCTTGTTGTAAGCCCCGCGCAATTTAAAGGAAAACACCGGTTGCAAATCTTCCCGTTTCAGTAGCACCCGGTTACCGAGACGCTGGGACAATTGTGCGGCCTCATCTACCGGGGTTTCCACCACCAGATCATAGATACGGGCATTTAGGATACGTTTTACGTAGTTTTGTGGCATTTTTCTGGATACTGTCCAATTAGGTTATCAACGGGCAATAGTAAATTTTCCCCTCTGACAACACCAGCGCTGCGGGGGATTATCTGTCTTTTCGTCCGTTGATCCGTATAATCAGCCTCTTCTGAAATCGGGCAAACAGAACCATGAGCGCACCATCGAACAGCCAGGATGCCATGAAACAGGCCGTCGCCGCCGCCGCTGTGGAATTCACTCTGCAACGCATCGACGACAAAAGCACCATTGGCATTGGTACCGGCTCAACGGCCAATGCCTATATCGACTTGCTGGCAGAACACAAGGCCAAAATAACGGGTACGGTGGCCAGCTCCGAGGCCTCAGCCGAGCGGTTGCGGAGCCATGGTATTCCCGTCTACGACTTGAACAGTGTCGATGAGATTACCCTCTATGTGGACGGCGCCGACGAGGTAAACCCCCACCTGGAGCTGATCAAGGGTGGCGGCGGCGCCCTCACCCGCGAAAAAATCGTTGCGGCGGTGGCTCGCGAATTTCTCTGTATTGCCGACCAATCCAAGTGGGTCGAACATCTGGGCACCTTTCCACTACCGGTGGAAGTGATCCCCATGGCACGCAGTCATGTGGCCCGTGAACTGGTCAAGCTGGGTGGTGATCCGGTCTACCGACAGGGTGTAGTGACAGATAATGGCAACGTCATTCTCGACGTACACCACCTCTTCCCCATCAGTCCGGTACGCAAACTGGAAGAGCAGATCAACAATATCACCGGGGTGGTCTGCAATGGCCTGTTTGCCCTGCGCCCGGCAGATGCTCTGATGCTCGGCACATCGGCCGGCGTCAAGACCATCTACCCGGGCTGACTGCTGTCAGCGGCGCTACATCACCTGTAGGGGCGGTTCTGCCATCGCGGCGAACTGCTCGCGCAATTCAAGAATGTGTTCACTCCAGTAACGCACCGTATTGAACCAGGGAAACCCCATGGGGAAGGCAGGGTCGCTCCAGCGACGCGCCAACCAAGCCGCGTGATGAATAATCCGCAGTGAGCGAAAAGCTTCCACCAGCTGCAATTCGCGTGGGTGAAAATCAAAGAACTGGTTGTAGCCGTCAATAATTTCCGATAATTGCGCTGTCTGGCGATCCCGGCTCCCGGACAGCAGCATCCAGATATCCTGAATGGCCGGTGCCATTCGCGCATCGTCCAGATCGACAAAATGTGCATTGTCATCACGCCACAGGATATTACCGGCATGGCAATCCCCATGGACCCGGATATAGTCGATGGAACCGGCATTGGCAATCGTTTGATCCACTGCCTGGAGCAGATCCCTCACCAGTGAGTCGTAGGCTTCCTTCAGCTCGGAGGGAATAAACTGTTCGCTGACCAGTGCTGCGGCCTCGTGGCCAAAAATCCTGCTGGTCAGGGTTGGCCGGTACACAAAGGGGCGCACGGCCCCCACGGCGTGGATACGTCCCAGCAATTTGCCCAGCAAATAGAGATTATCGAGATTATCCAGCTCCGGACCATACCCCCCTTTCCTCGGGTACAGCGCAAAACGGTAGTCTTTGTATTCGAACAGGCTGCGCCCCCGGTCATCGCGAATGGGGGCCACCACGGGCAACTCATGGGCTTCCAGTTCAAAACAGAACTGGTGCTCTTCGAGGATCTGATCGTCGCTCCAGCGACCGGGGCGATAAAACTTGCCAATTAACGGCTGACGATCCTCTATGCCAATCTGGTAAACCCGATTTTCATAGCTATTGAGGGGGAATTGCCGCCCATCGCAGTGATAGCCAATGCTCTCCACCGCATCCATGACGATCTCGGGCCCGAGCCGATAAAACGGCTGCTCCTCAGGATTGACAGCGTGACTGACCTCCCGCTGCTCATCGCTGTTCATGAGGATTGGACATTGTGGTCGGCGAGTAGCTGCCTGTTGTCTCGAACAACCTTTGCATAAAAGAACAGCCCAAACGCCCAGAACATCATGCCTGACCACAGCAACCAATGCAGGAACTGCTCACCGACCAGTATCTCCGACGCCATCATCGCACCCACAATAGCAAACAGGGGTATTGTCAGAATCAGTGGTGAGAACCGTCCACTGCTATCCAGTTTTGCCAGCAAGCCCATCAAATAGGCTGCGACAAAAAATCCGGCAGCACCCACCAGACCATACGCCGTGAGATAACCGGTTTTGTCCGGTTTAACCTGCAATAACGCAACGGCCACCAACACCAGCACCCCCGCCACAGCAACGGGCAGCAAAAAACCCAGGCGGGCCGCCAAAACTGCGCTCAGCAAAGCACCGCAGACTCTGGCCAGCAAAAGAAGCATGATCGCCGAAGCACCCAACCCCAATACCGGCTGCACTGTTTCAAACTGCAGTTGATGCGACGACCAGAACAGGCCATACCCCAAAAAGATCAACAACCCGGCCACTGCCACCTGAAGCAACTGTTTGTCGGCCTGACTGTTGCGACTGCTGAGCAGACTCAGACGTTTGGCGCCGCTGGTGGGCAGCAGGCGGCTCAGCAATACCGTCAGGAATGCCAACCCGGCCAGCGCCAATAGCACCTGCTTGGGGTCGATACCCGGTGCAAACGACGGCACCAGAAAAGTGAGCCCAGCAGCCGTCAGGGCCTGGACGAGAAGTGCCCAGGCAAAACTGCTGACCGGTTTCGCCGTATCGCCCAGACAACTGACCACCACACTCAGCCCGAAACCGGCAAACAGACCCGCCAGACCATGGCAGACCATCAGCCACAGTGCGCCGGAGGCCAGAGCTGCTCCCGATAAGGCGAGGGCAGAGCCGAGCCCTCCAATCAAGACCAAACGCCGCCAATCACCCAAACGGATAAAAAATAATGCCAGTCCCGAGGCCAGCAGTGCCCCTGCCGAAAAGAGTCCCGGTAACAGCCAGTGGTGCAATGACACAGCCGCCGCCAGGTCCTGCTGAAAATAGGGCAACGCCTGCCAGTAAAATGACAGACACAACCCCACCAGTATCGCCGTCAGGCGCACACCAAAACGGTTCACATCCGCACGTTTCTTTTCAAACAGAATTGAAGACATTTCCGTTATCCGCCCCTCGCTTTGAAAGGGGGGTACTTTGCTGCCTGCAGAAATAAATGTCCAGATGGATTTATTGTAATGAAACGACTGGCCGACCTGGCTGTGGTGACATCAATTTGTCACAGCAACTTCATTTTTCTGACATAGAGGCTTGCTAGCCTCGTCAGCGAATATGAAAAGAAATGAAAAGGAAAAAGCCATGAACAAGGTACAACAAACAAAACAGAACGAACCCTCTATCAACAACTTGATGCGCGATCAAGCCGCCAACTTCTTTGTTGAGGTAACAGGCTCCGGCGAACGTATTTACCACTGGATTGATACTCGGGTAGATATGTTGTCCAGCACCAAGCTTTGGGAAATTTTGCGTATCTCGGAAATACCCGGCTGTGATCTGGAAGCGGCTTTTATTGATGCCATTACCAATGAGCTGATTCGCCGCACCGATTATTTCGACGGGCGCCCACGGCTGCCGAGGCACTGACTGGCAGGAGTTCAAATCCCGTAAACGGCTACCTTCGTGTGCACCTACCAGCAACACTATTCGCTGCTCAAACCCACGAATGCAAACCGCTTCACCCTTACCCCATTCCGTTCGACCATCTCGTCGAACATGGCCAGCGGGCGAATCCACAGCTGGCTCTCGCCATAAAGTGGCCGATAGACTACATGCCAGTCACCGGTTTCACTGTGACGGGCCAAATCGGTCACCTCATACAAGCTACCCTTGAAATGTCGGTAACGTCCCAGCGGAATCAATGTCCCGTCACTCAAAAGAACCCCGAACCCGAAGGCTTTAACCTAGAGGATCGTAAACTAAAGGACCTTGAACTAAAGGAACTTGAACTAAAGAACCCCGAGGATCTTTTCTGCGGCACTGACATCGACCTTACCCTCAGGTTCTATTGCCAGATGGGTCACCACACCATCCTCTGCAACCAGCGCAAACCGCTGGCAGCGCAGGCCCATACCATGACCAGTGGCATCCATCTCGAGACCCAGTTTTTTGGTGAGTTCACCGTTGCCATCGGCCAGCATCAGTAGCGCGTCGGCATTCTGGTCCTTGCTCCAGGCATCCAACACAAAGGCATCATTGACCGCCATACAGACAATGGTATCGACCCCTTTCGCCTTGATACGATCCGCGTTGGTCACATAACCTGGCAGGTGGCTGAGAGAGCAGCCGGGGGTGAATGCCCCCGGCACGGCAAAAAGCACAACCTTTTTACCCTTGAATACACGATCAGTGGTGATATCTTCCGGCCCCTTTTCACCCGGGGTTTTGAGAGTCAAAGCGGGAATAGTGTCGCCAACAGAAATAGTCATAACTACACCTTTTATCCATATCAAAAAATTTGATCCGGCACACAATACCGAAAAGAGAAAGGATTCGGCATGAAGCGCCGGTCGCCACGTATCAGCGTGCCACCACTTCGGTAGACACGGCAAGCAGGTCACCCAACTCTACCAACAGCCGGTCACCGGGGGCCAGAGGGCCAACACCGGCGGGCGTGCCGGTGAGGACAATGTCGCCAGGCATCAGTGTAAAAAAACCGGAGATATAGGCGATCAGTTGCGTAACCGGTGTCAACATCATGGCGGTACTGCTCTGCTGGCGCAAGTCACCATTGACCGTCAATCGTATTGGCAAGTCCTGCAGATCGGCGACCCGGGCGCGATCCACAAATGCAGAAGTTGGGCAGGCCCCATCAAAGGCCTTGGCCTTATCCCAGGGAAGCCCTTTCTGTTTGAGTTGCAATTGCAGCTCGCGCAGGGTGAGATCCAGCGCCACCCCCACCCCGGCAATCGCAGCGTCGGCCTCCTGTTCGTTGCACTGACACAGTTGTTCGCCGATCAGCACCGCCATTTCTATCTCATGGTGGCAGGCACCCAGGGTGGTTGGTATCGCAATCGGTTGTTCCAGAAATGCCAACGCCGTCGATGGCTTCATGAACAGTACCGGCTCGGCGCCGGGCTGGATGTTCATCTCGCTGATATGATCACGGTAGTTAAGTCCCACGCATACCACCTTGCCCGCGGGAATCTGCCCGGAAAGGCCATCGGCAAAATGGATACAATGATCAAAGTAATGCATCGTCGAGCCCCTTTCTGTCGCTGAGTGCCAGCCAACCCCTGACAATCCGATAGATATACCAGATGTAGAGTAGACCGAGAATGAGGAAGCCGACCAGCACCAGGGTCAGTAGCCAACCGACAACCAGACCTGCCAGTAACCACCAAAAGGTTCTGATCTGCCAGTTGAAATGCGATTCAAGGTAGGTCCCCCGCACTTCATCCCGCTTGAGATAATTTACGATGATGCCCGCCACCGCTGTCAATCCGATCACCAGGCTGATGATTTGCAGGATGTAGACCATTTGCGTGAGATCCCTCAACTGCCCGCTCACTTGAGGCACGGCCTTCTTCACTGTTCCGTCCGTGCCGGTAAGCTGCGCCGCATGCCCGAATCGTGATGGCACCTTCTCATCCGACATCAGTGGAAGCTCTCGTCAGACTGCATCAAATATCTTGCCCGGATTCATGATGCCATTGGGATCGAACACCTGCTTGACCTGACGCATCAACTGCACCTCTGTGGCGGAGCGCGAGTGTTCAAGGTAATCCTTTTTCAGCAAACCGACACCGTGCTCGGCAGAGATACTACCGTTGAATTGCCCTACCAGCGCTGCAATCTGCTGGCTGGCCACACTGCATTGCTCGGCGAACTGCTCCACAGGCAGGTCATCCGGTTTCAGAATGTTCAGGTGCAGATTGCCATCGCCGATATGGCCGTACCAGACCAACTCAAAGTCCGGGTATTCTGCGGCAGCCAGTGATTCCACCTCGGCGAGAAATTCCGGCATGCGTGAAACATTCACGCTGATATCATTTTTATAGGGCTTCCAGCGGGACAGGGTCTCCGACATATCCTCGCGCAATTTCCAGAGATTCTCCGCCTGTGAGAGGCTCTGACTGATGACGCCATCAAGTACCCAGCCCTCCATGACGCAGGTTTCAAACAGCGCCATCGCCTGATCCAACTGCGTCTCGGACAGTGACTCGAATTCTACCAGCGCATAAAACGGTGCTTCAGATTCAAAGGGTGCGGGCACATCGCTGTGGACCAATACTTTTTCCATGCCGTTGTGGGTAAAGAATTCGAAGGCTGTTAGCTCCATACCATCGTTGTAGGTTTTCAGGACATCGATAATGCTGGGAAAATCCACCACCCCCAACACCAGTACACTCAACTCCTTTGGCGGCCGGGTGAGTCCAATAGTGGCCTCGGTAATAATGCCCAAAGTGCCCTCTGAACCAATAAACAGGTGCCGAAAATCCAGGCCCGTGTTGTTCTTCACCAGACCATGATTCAGCTCGAGGATATCGCCATTGCCGGTGACCACCTTCAGACCAAGCACCCAGTTGCGGGTCATGCCATAGCGAATGACTTTGATACCGCCGGCATTGGTCGCAATATTGCCGCCAATCTGGCTTGAACCAGTCGATGCGAAATCAACCGGATAGAATAATCCCTGTTGCTCGGCAAAGGCCTGCAACTGCTGAGTGATCATGCCCGCCTGCACCGTCACACTGCGGTCAATGGCATTGAATGCCACGACCTCGTTCATCCGGTCCAGCACTAGGACGATCTCACCGTTCAGGGCCACAGCCCCGCCACTGAGGCCTGTGCGCCCCCCGGAGGGAACCACGGCGATGCGCTCGGCAATGGCCAGCTGAATGATGGCCTGCACTTCCTCGGTGCTCCCCGGCAATACTACGACACCGGGTGACGGCGACCAAAGGGTCGTGCGATCGACGCCGTACTGCTGAAATGAAGTTTCATCCGTCAGCACACGCTGCTGACCGACGATCTCACGTAATTTTTCAATGACCGGGGGGGCAACAGTCATCTGGCGGACCTCCACAAAAAGGGGCAGTTATCGAAGGGCGTGCATGGTATCATAGCCGCCTTTTTTTCAGGTAGCAGTACGGGCCACCCAACCGAGGAGTGTATGGTCAATTTTTCTCTCGATAAGTCCAAGATCAAATTTCTCCTGCTTGAAGGCGTGCATCCCTCTGCGGTAGAGACACTCAAAGCTTCTGGCTACAGCAACGTCGAGTATCTTAAAGCGGCACTGTCAGAAGAACAGCTGATCGAAAAGATCCGGGACTTCCACTTCGTCGGGATTCGCTCCCGCACCCAACTCAATCGCCAGGTATTTGAAGCTGCCAGACGGTTGATCGGCGTGGGCTGTTTCTGCATCGGCACCAACCAGGTGGATCTGCAGGCAGCCACAGAACACGGCATAGTGGTATTTAACGCGCCCTATTCCAACACCCGCAGTGTCGCAGAATTGATTATTGCTGAAACCATCATGCTGATGCGGGGCATTCCCGAAAAGAATGCTGCTGCCCACCGCGGTGACTGGCTCAAAACGGCCACGGCCTCTCACGAAGTTCGAGGCAAAACCCTCGGCATTGTTGGCTACGGCAATATCGGCAGTCAGCTCAGCGTCATGGCCGAATCCATGGGCATGCGGGTGAAGTTTTACGATGTGGTCACCAAACTCCCCCTGGGCAATGCAGAACAGGTCGGTTCTCTCAAAGAGCTATTGGAGCTGGCCGATGTGGTTTCACTCCATGTGCCCGACAACCCCGCCACGCGCAACATGATTCGTGCAGAACAGCTTGCTGCCATGAAAACCGGCGCCATCCTGATCAATGCCGCTCGCGGCAAAGTAGTGGATATTGATGCACTGTGCGACCGACTGGAGAACAAACAACTCGGTGGTGCAGCTATTGATGTTTTCCCGGTTGAGCCGAAGTCCAACCAGGAAGAATTCGTATCACCTCTGCGCAAGTATGACAACGTCATACTGACGCCGCATATCGGCGGCTCCACCCAGGAAGCACAGGAAAATATTGGCCTGGAAGTCGCTGAAAAACTGGTCAGGTACAGCGATACCGGTGCCACCATCAGTGCTGTCAACTTTCCCCAGGTATCGCTGCCCTCCCACAGTGGAGCCCACCGCCTGTTGCACGTGCACCACAATGTGCCGGGCGTGATGACGGCCATCAACCATGTGTTTTCCGACAACAACATCAATGTCAGCAGCCAATACCTGCAGACCAATGAGTCTGTAGGCTATGTAGTGCTGGATGTGGACAGGGAATACAGTGATGTGGCACTGAAGGCACTCAAGGCCATTGATGGCACCATTCGCTGCCGGGTGCTGTTCTAGAATCTCACCAGAGACCGGTGGACACCCGACTGCCGGTTCTTTCCACTACGCCACCTAGCCCTCACCGAGCGACTTGAAGACCCGGTCTCGCATGTCATCGATCTCATTGACCAGATGGTGCCCGGCACCGGGGATCAATACCAGTTCAAAGTTGGGGAATTTTTTGCGGATCGACGCCACATTATAGCGCCAGTCCACCGTGCCGTCACAATCGCCCTGAACCACCTTTAACGGATAGTCACTGGGCGGCAGCGCGGCAAACTCCTCTGTCCAGCGTTTCATCGATGCCACCCATTCAATGGGAATGTAGTTGTACTGCAACGGATCACAGTTGATCAGAAATTCGTTAAATGCCTCGTTGGTGGTATTGGGGCGGAATGTCCGTGATACTTTTTTCAGCACCCGGTGAAACAGCTTGTAGGTGCGCAGACTTTTCATCCACTCCCTGGGCCGGATGAGTGGCGCCAGCACAGTGACCGCAGTGAGATCATTCGGGTAGTGGTAGGGTTTGGCCGCCATGACATACTTCATCAGAATAGCGCCTCCCGTGCTTTGACCAATCCCTTTCCAGGGTCTGGGAAAACTGCTCACACATTTTTGCAGCAGGTCGGAAAACACATCCACGTAGCGATCAAAGCTGTCGATACTGACCCGCTCGCCACTGGACAGGCCATGCCCCGGCAGATCAAATGCCACCACGGCATAACCCCGCTGCAGCAGGTAGTGAATCAAATGGCCATAAAGCCCGACATGATCAAAGTAGCCGTGTACCAACAGGTAGGTGCCACGCGGACTCTCCGGCAACCAGTAATGGGTGGCCAGCTGGAAATCGCCGGAGGCGAAGGTACCCATGCAATGACTGACCGCCGTCAACGAGTCTGGCGGTATCAGCCCGTAGTGACGCAGGTAAGCCATTTCGTCTGGCGTCTTGTCCCGCCGATCCTGCTCAGAATCGAATGTCAGCGGCAACAAACCACTGCTCACGCGTTCCAGCAGAGCATCATGCAAGGACTCTCGAGTGTCAGTCACGCAGGGCAGCGGATTGTCACCCATCTTTTTTAATTACCAGACTGACCAGCCTGCTCACCAGGGGCGCCACCACCAACACCGCCGGGAACGCAACCACAAAGGCAAAGCCCCATGCATGAAGCCAAATCTGCAGAATATTGTCCACCAGACCGACATTAAAAATACTGATCACCAGGGACATCAGACAGGACATCAGCCCTGCCATAAAAAAGGCAAACACCAGATGCTGATACTTACTAAGGATCATTGTTCTGCCCCGTCTGCCTAATTGACCTGGGGATCCAGTTCGCCGGACTGGTAACGCTCGGACATTTTATCCAGGTTGTAGGGCCTGATTTTGCCGGCATTGCCCGCGGTACCGAAGGACTCATAGCGGGCCACACAAATCTCTTTCATGGCATCCGTGCTCGCCTTCAGGTATTTGCGCGGATCAAACTCGGATTTATGACTCGCGAGAAACCGGCGCACGGCACCCGTAGAGGCCAGACGCAAGTCAGTATCTATATTGATTTTGCGCACCCCGTGCTTGATACCCTCAACAATTTCCTCCACTGGCACACCGTAGGTTTCCGCAATATCGCCGCCAAACTCATTAATGATTTCCAACCAGTCCTGTGGCACAGAGGAGGACCCGTGCATCACCAGATGGGTATTGGGGATCCGGGCGTGAATCGCCTTGATTCGCTCTATAGCAAGGATATCGCCCGTGGGCGGACGGGAAAACTTGTATGCCCCATGGGACGTACCAATGGCTATCGCCAACGCATCAACCGCAGTCCGCGACACGAAATCCGCAGCTTCCTCCGGGTCCGTCAGCATCTGCTCGTGGGACAACATCCCCTCAGCACCGACACCATCTTCCTCACCGGCCTGACCGGTTTCCAGCGAACCCAGACACCCCAATTCACCCTCGACGGAAACTCCGCCAGCATGTGCCATATCAACCACGCGCCGAGTGACTTCAACATTGTAATCATAGGAGGCCGGTGTCTTGCCGTCCTCCTGAAGGGAACCATCCATCATCACGGAGCTGAAGCCCAGTTGGATAGACCGCTGGCAGATTGCCGGGCTGGTGCCATGATCCTGATGCATGCAGACCGGTATATGGGGGAACTCCTCAATCGCCGCCAGAATCAGGTGACGCAAAAAAGGCGCGCCGGCGTATTTGCGCGCACCGGCTGAAGCCTGCACGATCACCGGGGAATCCGTCTGATCTGCGGCTTCCATAATGGCGCGCATCTGTTCCAGGTTGTTGACATTGAATGCCGGCACGCCATAGCTGTGCTCAGCAGCATGGTCCAGCAACTGTCGCAGTGAAATAAGTGCCATGTAATTATCCTTCCATCCTGTTTGGTTACTTGCCGCCGGGGAATGGCTTTTCAGCACTCACCGGGTGCCGTGAAAAACTGGTCTGCCGTCAAGAGGTCGCACGCGACTCAAGCATCGCCACTGCGGGCAGGGTTTTACCTTCCACATATTCCAGAAAAGCTCCCCCACCAGTTGAAATGTAGGAAACCCTGTCGGCAATGCCGTATTTGTCGACTGCTGCCAGCGTATCGCCACCGCCCGCTATCGAAAACCCGTCATTGGCGGCAATGGCATTGGCGATGGCTTCGGTTCCGGCACCAAACTGGTCAAACTCAAAAACACCCACCGGGCCATTCCAGATAATTGTACCTGCACCTTCGAGTATTTCGGTCAACACCTTGATGGTATTCGGACCAATATCAAGAATCATATCGTCTTCCGCCACATCCGCCACCGCCTTCAGCGTCGCTTCGGCCGTGGCGGAAAACTCGCCCGCGACGACCACATCGCTGGGCAGTGGAATGCTTGTTTTGGACATCAACTGTTTGGCCTCGGGCAGGAGATCGTGCTCACAAAGGGATTTGCCGACAGGTAGTCCCGACGCGGCGAGAAAGGTATTGGCAATACCACCCCCGACGATCAGCTGATCCACTTTTTCTGACAGTGTTTCAAGCACGGTCAGCTTCGTGGAAACCTTGGCACCTCCGACGATAGCCACCAGCGGACGAGCGGGATTGGCCAGTGCTTTTTCCAGTGCCTCCAGCTCGCCCGCCAGCAGTGGGCCGGCGCAAGCCAGTGGCGCAAACTTTGCGACACCGTGGGTGGAAGCCTGGGCGCGATGAGCCGTGCCGAAGGCATCCATGACAAAAATATCACAAAGCGATGCATAGGCTTTCGCCAGCACCTCATCATCCTTTTTCTCGCCGGCGTTAAAGCGCACATTCTCCAGCAATATCAATTGCCCATCCTGCTCGATACCCTTTTGCCAATCGCGAACAAGCGGTATCTCTCGCCCCAGCAAGACACCCAACCGGTCGGCCACCGGTTGCAAGGAAAACTCGGCATCAAACTGCCCTTCGACCGGACGTCCAAGATGGGACATCAGGATGACCGTGGCACCGGCCTGGAGCGCCAATTCAATAGTGGGTAGCGTTGCCCGCAATCTGGCATCGGATGTAACAACACCATTGCGGACAGGGACATTGAGGTCTTCACGAATCAGCACCCGCTTGCCCGTCAGGTTCAGATCCGTCATCTTGAGTACATTCAATGGCATGGTGATTACTCTGTCTCTGCTTATTGTATTTCAGGTTATTTGGACCCGGAAATGGACAGCCAGTGATTTACCAGCTCCACCATCCGGTTGGCGTAGCCCCACTCGTTATCAAACCAGAGCAGCACTTTCACCAGATGCCGTTGGCTGACCCTGGTCTGCCCCGCGTCCACGATACCGCTGCGTGGATCATGGTTGAAATCACAGGAGGCCAGTGGCTCCTCGGTATAACCGAGTATGCCGGTCAGCTCAGTGTCAGCGGCAGCCGCCAGCACCCGGTTTATGGTAGCGACATCGACGTCTGTATTGAGCAATATGGAAAGATCAATCGCAGACACATTCAACGTGGGAACACGCATGGCCTGAGCTTCAAAACGGCCCTTGAGTTCCGGCAGCAGGCGGTCGATGCCTCGCGCCAACTGGGTGTCCACCGGAATAATGGATTGCATCGCAGCACGGGTTTTACGCAAGTCTGTGTGATGGTAGGCATCGATAACGGGCTGGTCATTCATAGCCGAGTGAATTGTGGTGATCACCCCACCCTCTACTCCAAACACCCGTTGGAGGGTTTTAATCACCGGGATCACACAATTGGTGGAACAGGAGGCATTGGATATTACCGTCTCTTCACCGGTCAGGATCCCCTCATTGACACCCAACACGATGGTGGCATCAACGGTTGCTTCAGCCGGCTGGGAAAACAACACTTTCTTTGCTCCCGAACGCAGATGCCCCTCGGCAGTCTGACGATCAGTGAACGTGCCGCTGCATTCCAGCACCACATCCACTCCCAGTTCACCCCAGGGAAGGCTGGCAATATCCTCACGGTGATAGACCGAAATGGCATCGCCATTGACTGTCAGGGTATCGCCCAGAACCTCTACTGTCCCGGGAAAACGGCCATGGGTGGAATCGTATTTGGTCAGGTGGGCGATGGTCTTGCAGTCAGCTGGTTCGTTTATGGCAATGACCTGGATGCGTTCGCGGAACCCGGACTCATAGAGAGCCCGCAAGACCGAACGGCCTATTCGACCATAACCATTAATTGCCACACGAATCATTGAGCTGAATTCTCCTTTATCGGCGACGCGACGTCCCGCCTACAATACGGCTTTGACAGCTTCAACCACATTCTCCACGGTGAAACCAAACTGCTTCATCAGCTGATCACCGGGAGCAGACTCCCCAAAGGTGGACATGCCAACTACCCTGCCATCGAGGCCTACGTACTTGTACCAGTAATCCCGGTGCCCTGCCTCCACGGCTACCCGCACTCTAACCTCGGGCGGCAACACACTGTCCCGATAGGCTGAGTCCTGAGCGTCAAATAATTCAGCACAGGGCATGGAAACGACCCTTACCGCCACCCCCTTGCTTCTCAACTCTCCGGCAGCATCCATAGCCAGTGACACTTCTGAACCCGTCGCAATCAGTATCGCTTTGGGCTTGCCATCGCAGTCTTTCAGCACGTAACCACCGCGCTGGATATTGTTCAGTTGAGCTTCGGATCGCGACATCGGGGCCAGGCCCTGCCGGGAAAAGACCAGAGCACTTGGACCGTTCTTGCGAACAATTGCCTGCTTCCAGCTCACCGCCGCTTCCACTGTATCGCAGGGGCGCCAGGTGTGCAGATTGGGGGTTGCCCGAAGTGCTGTGAGCTGCTCCACCGGCTGATGGGTGGGGCCATCTTCGCCCAACCCGATGGAGTCGTGGGTATAAACAAAAATGCTTCGTTGTTTCATCAAGGCGGCCATACGCACCGCGTTCCTGGCGTATTCCATGAACATCAGGAACGTGGCGCCATACACGACAAAACCACCGTGCAGCACAAGGCCATTCATGATAGCGCTCATACCAAATTCGCGAACGCCATAATACAGGTAGTTCCCCGACGCATCGTCAGCAGTGATGCCCTGGCAACCGGACCACAGTGTGAGATTGGATCCAGCCAGGTCTGCAGAACCACCCAGCAGTTCAGGCAGCAGTGGCCCAAACGCATTGAGACAGTTTTGCGAGGCTTTGCGGGAGGCCACTTTTTCCATGGCTTGCTGACACTGGTGAATATAGGCATCGGCCTGATCAATAAATGTCGCCGGCAGGTCCCCTTTGATACGCCTGATAAATTCAACCGCCAAATCGGGGTGTGCAGCCCGGTAGCGCTCGAGCTTCTCCTGCCAGTCAGACTGGGACTTACTACCCTTTTCACAGGCATTCCAGCCACGATAAATCTCGTCTGGCACATCAAAGGGGCCATGGTTCCATTGCAGTTGTTGGCGGGCCAATGAAATTTCTTCAGCACCCAGAGGAGCTCCGTGACAATCTTCCTTACCCTGCTTGTTTGGCGAGCCAAAACCGATGATCGTTTTACAGCAAATCAGGGTGGGCTTTTCCTCATCCATTCTGGCAATTTCGATGGCCGCTTTGATGGCAGTGGCATCATGGCCATCCACATCAGGGATTACCTGCCAGCCATAGGCCTCAAAACGGGCCGGGGTGTCATCGGTAAACCAGCCAGCTACTTCACCGTCGATGGAAATGCCGTTGTCATCATAGAAGGCAATCAGCTTACCCAGCTTGTGGGTTCCCGCCAGAGAACTGACCTCATGGGATATTCCCTCCATCAGGCAGCCATCGCCCAGAAAACAGTAGGTATAGTGGCTGACGATTTCATGTCCCGGGCGATTGAACTGCGCTGCCAGAATTTTCTCTGCCAATGCCATACCCACGGCATTGCTAAGCCCCTGCCCCAATGGACCCGTGGTCGTCTCAACCCCCGGGGCATAGCCATATTCCGGGTGGCCAGGTGTTTTTGAATGCAATTGCCGAAAATTTTTCAATTCATCCAGTGGCAAGTCGTAGCCACTCAGATGCAACAGGGAGTACAACAGCATGGAGCCGTGGCCATTGGACAAGACAAACCGGTCACGATTAGCCCAGGCGGGGTCGGCCGGGTTGTGTACCAGGTAATCGTTCCATAACACCTCAGCGATATCCGCCATCCCCATGGGAGCACCGGGGTGACCGCTATTGGCTTGTTGAACAGCGTCCATACTCAGGGCGCGGATGGCATTGGCTAGATCACGTCTGGAAGGCATTTGGAACAGGCTCCTGGAGGGCAAATCGGGGAAATCGAAAGGGGCGCTATTTTCTCGTACTCGCGCAGCACAGTAAACAACCAATAGCACGCTACACCTATATCAAACTATTTTGATATAGATTTTCAGCTGTGTTAGAGTCGCCCCATGATCACCAGCCCTCAACCCGCAACCTGGGAATCTACCGGGTCAGACACCGATTCCCTTGCCACGCTTTGCAAGGCGGCCGGTGATCCCCTGCGGGTGGATATCCTCAGGGTATTGCGACACAACGCCTACGGCGTACTGGAATTAAGTGAAATTCTGGATATTGGCCAGTCCGGGATGAGCCATCATTTGAAAATACTTACCAAAGCGGGTCTGACGGCCACCCGCAGGGAAGGCAATAGCATTTTTTACCGGCGGTCGCCGATACCGGAGGAACCACGACTTCAGTCGTTACACCGCGCCCTGTTCGCCGCCATTGACCAGACTGAACCCAGCCTAAAATTGCAACGACGCATACAGCATATCAATGATGAGCGGACCCGGGCATCGACTGTTTTTTTTGAACAGAATGCAGACCGGTTTCACAGCAATCAGGATTTGATTGCCAGCTTCGATCAATATGGTGAGCCCGTCACGGACTTTCTGGATGCAACACCGGGATTCCGAGGCACGGTACTTGAGGTTGGCCCCGGGGAAGGAGGCTTTTTACCTGCGCTCTCCCTGCGCTTTGATCAGGTTATTGCATTGGATACATCGGCGGAGATGCTCAACCGCTCGCGTGAATTTGCCGAATCACGCAATCTGGCAAATATACAGTTTATCCACGGCGATACCGGACTTGCTGTCGAGCATTCTCTCAACCCTGATTACATTACCCTTAACATGGTACTGCACCACACCTCGGATCCAGCGCTGATTTTTAAACATCTCGCCGAGCTCCTGGTACCCGGTGGAGCACTGATCGTGACTGAGCTCTGTCATCACGATCAAAGCTGGGCCCGCGAAAACTGTGGCGATCTATGGCTTGGCTTTGAACCGGAGGATCTCAGCAGTTGGGCATCAGCTGCGGCCCTGACTGAAGGAGAAAGCCTGTTTCTGGCCCAACGCAATGGCTTTCAGGTTCAACTGAGACAATTTTTTAAACCCAATCCCAATCGGAAGTAGCTGATGCTAATCAGCACAGGAACCGCTACCTATGTCAAATTACAACTTGTTCACCTCTGAATCCGTTTCCGAAGGCCACCCCGATAAAATGGCCGACCAGATCTCCGACGCCATTCTTGATGCCATTCTGGCCGATGATCCGAACTCCAGAGTGGCTGTGGAAACCCTGGTAAAAACCGGAATGGCCATTATTGCCGGGGAAGTGCGTACCAACACGTATGTCGACCTGGAGGAAATTGTTCGTAGCGTCATTCTGGATATTGGTTATAACAGTTCGGATGTGGGCTTTGATGGCGCATCCTGTGCTGTATTGAATGCCATCGGCAAGCAATCCCGCGATATCGCCATTGGCGTTGACGAGGCCAACGAGAAAGAACTGGGTGCAGGTGATCAGGGACTGATGTTTGGTTATGCCAGCGACGAGACCGATGTCCTGATGCCCGCCCCGATCTATTTCGCCCATAGGCTGGTAGAGCGCCAGGCGCAGTTGCGCAAAGATGGCGTATTGCCCTGGCTGAGACCCGATGCCAAGAGTCAGGTGACCCTGCGTTACGCTGATGGCAAACCAGTGGCCGTGGACGCAGTTGTGTTGTCGACACAGCACGCACCCAGTATTTCCCAAGCCAATTTGCAGGAGGCCGTCCGAGAGGAGATCATCCAGCACGTGCTCCCTGAAGAGTGGCTCCACAAAGGTACCCGCTACCATATCAACCCTACCGGTCAATTCATCATCGGCGGCCCCATGGGTGACTGCGGACTCACCGGTCGGAAAATTATCGTGGATACCTATGGCGGTATGGCGCATCACGGTGGCGGGGCCTTCTCCGGCAAGGATCCCTCCAAAGTTGATCGCTCGGCCGCTTATGCCGGGCGTTACGTGGCAAAAAATATTGTCGCTGCCGGGCTGGCCGAGCGTTGTGAAATTCAGATCTCCTACGCCATTGGGGTCACTGAACCCACGTCGATCAGCGTCAATAGTTTTGGCACGGGCAAATTGACGGATGATGAAATCGCACTGCTGATCCGCGAAAACTTCGACTTGCGCCCCCAGGGCCTGATAGAAATGCTCGACCTCAAACGTCCAATTTATCGGCCAACAGCCGCCTACGGCCACTTCGGTCGAGAGCTTGATAATTTTACCTGGGAAAGAACCGATCGGGCTGAAAGCCTGAAACGCGCTCTGTAATTCTCATTTAACAAACAGGAATTCACTATGACAAACATGGCCATCAAGAACGATTACAGGGTTGCGGACATTTCCCTCGCCGAGTGGGGTAACCGCGAAATTTCTATTGCTGAAACCGAGATGCCGGCACTGATGGCACTGCGAGAAAAGTATCGTGCAGAACAGCCCCTCGCTGGCGCAAAAATTCTCGGTTGCATCCATATGACGATTCAGACAGCCGTACTAATCCAGACACTGGAGGCACTGGGAGCCCAGGTGCGCTGGACATCCTGCAATATCTTTTCCACTCAGGATCACGCTGCCGCAGCTGTTGCAGCAAATGGTACACCGGTTTTTGCCTGGAAAGGTGAAACAGAAGAAGAGTACGAATGGTGCCTGGAACAGCAAATTCTCAAGGAGGGCTCTCCCTGGGAAGCGAATATGATTCTGGATGATGGCGGCGATCTCACCGCCATGCTTCATGAAAAGTTTCCTCAGGTGCTCAAGGGAGTGCATGGCGTTACTGAAGAAACTACGACTGGCGTGCACCGTCTCTACGAGATGCTGAAAAAGGGTGAACTGAAAATACCGGCCATCAATGTCAATGACTCCGTGACCAAGTCGAAAAATGACAATAAATACGGGTGTCGTCACAGCCTCAATGATGCACTGAAACGTGCCACTGACCATTTACTGTCTGGCAAGAAAGCACTGGTGATTGGATACGGTGATGTGGGCAAGGGCTCTGCCCAGTCGCTCCGTCAGGAAGGCATGATCGTCAAGGTGACCGAAATAGACCCGATCTGCGCCATGCAGGCCTGCATGGACGGTTTTGAAATCGCCTCACCCTATCTTGAAGGGAATCCCGAGAAGGGGGTTAATTCAGCGTTGTTAGCAACGACAGACCTGCTGGTCACCTGCACCGGGAACTACAATGTTTGCGATGTCGAGATTCTTCACGCACTGAAATCTGGTTGTGTGGTTTGCAACATTGGCCACTTTGATAATGAAATCGACACCAGTTACATGCGCAAAAACTGGCTATGGGAAGAAATCAAACCCCAGGTACACAAGGTATACCGGAATCGTGACACCAATGACCACCTGTTGCTGCTCTCTGAAGGCCGACTGGTCAACCTGGGCAATGCCACCGGTCACCCGAGCCGTATCATGGATGGCTCTTTTGCCAATCAGGTTCTGGCCCAAATTCACTTATACCAGCAAAAATTTGCTGACTGCGATCAGCCTACAAGACAGGCCTTGTTACGCGTCGAGGTATTACCCAAAAAGTTAGACGAAGAAGTGGCTGCTCACATGGTTTCCGGCTTTGGCGGTGTACTGACAAAGCTGAAACCCACACAAGCTGCCTATATCAATGTGCCACTGGATGGTCCATTCAAGGAAGACAGCTACCGTTATTGATTACTGGTTTAGAAAATTTACCATCTCCGCAGGGATTATTGATCAGTCATGAATGATCGACATTTAAGTTTTGAATTTTTTCCACCGAAAACACCCGAAGGACGCGAGAAGTTGCGCCTTGTACACAGTCAACTGGCTCGGTTCAATCCCGAGTTTTTCTCTGTGACCTATGGTGCGGGAGGCTCCACGCGTGACCACACCCGGGACATCGTCCTTGAAATAAACCGGGCCGGCTCAAATGCCACACCACACCTGTCCTTTGGCGGGGACAGCAAGCAATCGGTTTTATCCCTGCTGGAAACCTACCGTGAAGCTGGCATACGCCGTATCGTAGCCTTACGTGGTGATCTGCCCTCTGGTATGGGCGGCTCAACACAACTCGTCTATGCCAATGAATTGGTTCAGTTTATTCGTGAACATTTCGGTGATACGTTTGAACTGCTTGTGGCGGCCTACCCGGAGATTCATCCCGAAGCCGAAAGCTATCACAAAGACATTTATTGGCTCGACCAAAAATTTTCGGCAGGGGCAAGTCGTGGTATCACCCAATATTTTTATAACATCGATGCTTATTTTTATTTCCGCGATCAGTGTCTTGCAGCGGGGATTCAGAACCCGATAATCCCCGGTATTATGCCAATCACCAATTATCAGAACCTTATCCGTTTCTCGGATAATTGTGGTGCCGATGTGCCCCGTTGGATCAGACAACAATTGAAATCCTATGGTACGGATACCGCCAGCATTCGGGCTTTTGGCCTGGACGTTGTCTCCCGTCTTTGCGAAAAACTCTTGTCGGGAGGAGCACCCGGTTTGCATTTTTATACCATGAACCAGGCTGACACCTGCACAGCCCTATGCCGTAATCTGGGGTTTCCAATAGCCGATGCGTGATATCAGAGTATTCACCAATCAACCTCTGGCAGTAGATGCTGAAGTACTCCTCGAGGAAAACAGTACTCACCATTTAACGACCGTATTACGTCTCAAAACTGGTGCCGCAATTGTCCTTTTTAATGGAACTGGAGGGGAATATCACGCCATTTTGGGTCAGGCCACAGGCAAACAAGCGCGGGTTTTAATTACCGGGTTTACGGAGACAAACAGAGAATCGCCTCTGTATATTTCCCTCGGTATTGGCCTGTCACGTGGGGACCGGATGGACTGGGTTATCCAAAAAGCCACGGAAGTCGGTATTGCTGAAATTACTCCCCTATTTACCGCACGCAGTGAGGTACGTCTCAAGGGGGACCGGGCTGACAAAAAAATTCAACACTGGCGAAAGATAGCCATTAATGCTTGTGAGCAATGCTATAGAAACATACCCCCCATTATTAATGCCCCAATTTCTCCTGACCTTTGGTCTCAATCTTTATCTACAGACCAAAACTTTGTACTCCACCATCGTAGCAATCAAACAGTTGGCGAACTGCGTACTCAGTCGATTAACTGCGTCGGGTTATTGGTCGGCCCTGAGGGAGGGTTAACAGATTCTGAAATTACATCTTCACTGCAAAGTGGCTTTCAAGCACTGACTATAGGTCCCCGGATCTTACGGACAGAAACAGCGCCCATCGTCGCAATCACCCTGTTGCAATCTCTTTGGGGAGATTTCATCTGACACAGACACTTTTTACAGTTTATAAATCCCAACCTGTTTACATCGTTTCCTCTCATTATCCACAAAAAACGCTGATCAAAATTTTGATCAGCGTCCACGACAACGTATCCAATGAACCTACAACACAACAATATAACTTGAGGCCCTGGCCTCTCTACAGTTATTGAGTAAGTTGTGCCTTTTTATCTTTATACAGTGCATCAAAGTTGACCGGTGCCAACATAAGAGGAGGGAAACCGCCTTTCAGCAACATATGGTCTACAGTCTCACGCAAGTAAGGAAACATAATAGCCGGACATGCCGAACCTAATGCCTCTTCAAGACGATCATCTGGGAAGTTGCCAATCAAAAACGAAGCGGCCTGATCAACTTCTAAGCGAAAAGCAACTTGCTCTGCATTATTTGCAGTAATTGAAATCGACAGAATCACTTCATACCTGTCTTCTTCAAGTTTCTGGTCCTTGATATCGAGATCCAAGGTCACTTCTGGGTTCCAGTCCGTCTTAAATACAGAAGCAGGATTGGGTGCTTCATAGTCATTTTTCTTCAGATAAATCTTCTGCATTGAAAAATGTGGCGTCGTTTGCGCTTTTTCATTCTGAGACATAATTTTTCCTCTGTATGTCGCACAGGATACCAGATCACAAAACAAACATGCGCAGCCTGCTTATTGTGTCATCGATACCTTTTTTGAATAGTCTGCCGGCCCGATACAATTCAGATCGAGTTTCAGGCGGCATGAAAGGGGTGTGTAATACATTTGCCAGCCAACCACTAACAGTCAGCGCATCACTTTTATCGTGGAAACTTGTAACTAAAATTTTATACCAGACATAAAAAAAGGTCCCGGCCAAAGGCCGGGACCCAGCACCATTAGATCTTAGCCGGTGCAGGCATATCCAACCATTCGAAGAAAGTCTTCAGGTCAGGCTGAATATCATGCATAACAGGGTACCAGGGAGTTGGTGCTTCCACATCATGCATAATACCGCACGACGGGCAGTAGTACTCACGGTATACCTGCCAGTTGGTATCCGGAGCCATCAGCTCTGGATAAACCTCTTTCATCTTCTCCACATTGTCACGAACATAAATCAATGCGTTAAGTTTCCAGTTTTTGCTGTAATGACCAAATTCATGGCCACAATCGCACTTGATGAGAATTTCCTGATCTTTGGAGGACTCAACAATGTTCAGGTGAGGACCAACAGCCAGAAGGATTTTGTCATCATAGGAGACATTTTCCTGCAGCACTTCCATATACAGCTTGTAACGAGCCTCGTCTTTCGGCATGGACAGCATCAGGTGAACTGTATCCCAATCCAAGGTGCCTTTGACCAGGTCACTAACCTGCTTCTTAGTGTAAGTAGACATAACTAAACTCTCTTATATTCTGTCAATTCGTCAAGTGATAGGGTGAACCACCGAAGTGGCCACCCTGCTCATAGGCAGATTAATACCTTATTCTTCTACCATGATCACTGGATGGACGTCGGGCAGGTCACCAATATCAATATTGTGTCTTGCACCGTACATCGGGGTTCCCAGCTCTTCTTCAGGCAATTCCCAATCTGCAGGAAGATCCCAGAATTCCTTGAATTCGGCAAGGAATTTGGCTGACAGATAGAAGCTTGACGCGAACATCTGCTGGACTGCCAAAGATGCGTCTTTATCGATGATTTTAGCGCGCTCTGTTTCCATCCACTCACGCACTGGAACACCGCGACCAATACGCTCTTTGCGGATTTCAGCCTGGCGAGCTCTGGTCTTCGCTGCGTCCATGGTGTAAACACCTTCTTCATCTTTGGTGAATACTGCACCGTAGATTTTTACAGCGAACTCTTCCATCAGGAAGTTCTGGTTAAGGTCTTCTTGGATGTCTGCAATTTCGCGATCCAGCGGATCACCAAAACCAGGACCACCGCGCAGATAGTTCAGGTACAGGTCACCATTGTCGAACATGTCTTCAGTGGTAATACACTGCTTGTCACGCTTAACAATAGCATCCGGACCGAGGTGTTTTTCGTATTCGCAGAGTGAAGGATCACGATCCTGACCCAGTGGCAGAGATTTACCTTCGGCGATACGCTCTTTCAGGCCGGTGTTATGAGCTTCAAAACGGTAGCCGGTAGCTGACGGATAACCACCCATCATGCCCCAGTCACTGTTCATGTAGCCATTGCCCATGAAGAACATAGTCCAGTCAGCTGAGTTCCAAACCATACGCAGGGTTTCATAACCCAGACCACCGCGGTACTTACCGTAACCGCCAGTATTGGTTTTGATACGACGACCCATGTACAACAGCGGTTCAGCCAGTTCCCAGATCTCGATATCACCCATGTCACCTTCAGGGTTCCAAATCGCAGCAGCGTGGTTCAGGCCGTCTTTCATAGCACAGGCACCAGTACCACAAGCCGCAGTTTCGAAGCTGTTAACCGCGTGAACTTCGCCGTCCTGGTTTACACCACCACCTTGCAACCAGTTACAGGGGTTGGAGTTACCGGCGTTAACTTCTTCCAGATAACCGCGAGCGAAGTACGTACGGCTGATGCCGCGCCACAAGGAACTCCAGGATGACACCAGGAAGTGCCACGCGTCAGCGTGTGCTGTACGGCGATCCTTCGGGTTGGTCCAGGTACCCGCAGGGCAACGGAACTCAGTCGCGTAACGAGGACCATCATTGATACGTTCAGTAGGAACCAGAGACTGGGTCATCATTACCCAGATACCGGAGGTGAACGCAGTGGGGTTTGTGTTATAGGTGTGCCAGCCCCAACGGCTGCAGCCTTCGAAATCAAGGCGCCAGGTACCATTGGGTTTCACGGTAATTTCACAAGGGGCGTGCATGATGGAGTCCATTTTTGCAAAAGTGGACGGAACATGGACATCCGGGTGGCTGTAGGGTACGTCGACAAAAGCAACAGTCTTCACTGTACCAGGCACACACATTGCCTTGATACGTTTAACCAGACCACGGCGACCGTCTTCAATCACCTCATACATGAATTTTTCAACCGCTTCAACGCCTTCTTCTTCGATTACCTCAGTAAGCATCTTGCGGATCATGTGGCAACCGGCAATACGGGTTTTCTCATCGAGAATCCAGTATTTGGTCGTACGAATGTTGCGTTGACTTTCATGCAAATAGTCGCGCAGAGGGGTATCGTTGATACCTGTTTTGCGACAGCTGATCTGGATGCCATCACCAAAACGCTGGATTTGGCCATTGGACATGGAACCAGGACCTACCGCGCCGGTATCAATTACGTGAGTCATACCACCGACCCAACCTCTCAGCAACCCATCATAGAAAATGGGTACGATAGTCGCGATATCACAGGGGTGAACGTTACCAACTTGACAATCGTTGTTGGTGAACATGTCGCCATCGGCGATACCGGGATTGCTTTCCCAGTCATTCTGGATCATGTATTTGATCGCTGCACCCATGGTACCCACGTGAATGATGATACCCGTAGAGGTAGCAACACAATCACCAGCAGCGTTGTACAGGGTAAAGCAAAGCTCACCTTCCTGTTCAACAATGGGCGATGCAGCAATTTTCTTGGCCACTTCACGGGAGTTAACCAAACCCGCACGAACTTTGGAGAAGATACGCTCGTAACCGATCGGATCTTTGTCCTTGAATTCGAGGGTTTCGTGACCGTTATAGAAACCAGTTTTGGCTGTACGCTCCATGATGGCATTACGGTGGTCATTTAGAGTCAAGCCGCTTGCGAGTAGTACACCGGGGGTGTTACCCAACGCATTTTTCATAATAGTCATAATTATTCCTCTGTATCTTTTTCGTCTATGTAATCGACGTTAGCAATTATCTTAGTAGATGTTCGCTATTTATTAAACTTCGATCAGGTGGAACAGACGGTGTCCATCCAACCAGGTTTCAAAGCCAGTCGGGATTACATATGTGGTTGCATCAGACTCAATAACTGCTGGTCCGGTTATTCTGTTGCCAGGCAACAGGCTTTCCATTTTGTAGAGTTTTGCAGTAACCCATTTACGACCATAGTAGAACGGACGCTCGCCAATTGCTGCTTCAGCTGGAGGATTTGGACCGGCATCTGGTTCAGAAGGAATGCTTGGCTTCTTGGTTTCAACAGATCCACGCATGATAGCAGCAGTCACACCAAAACCGAGCTCAGGAGAACGAGCAGCGTCGGCGTATACCCGGCCATAGGTTTCATCAAAAGTGGCAACCAGCTTATCCCAGTCTTCCGGAGAACCGATATCGGAAAGTGGTGAGCTCATTTCCAGGTCATTCAACTGACCCAGATACTGCATGCGGTAACCGGGGGTGAGTGTGACGTCATCTTCGGTAAATCCGTTGATTCTGAACTCTTCCATCACTTTGTCGGCCAGCTCTTTCCAGGCACCGCCCAAGGTATTCACAGCTTCCTGCTTCTCGGCAGTCGTTGAGTCTTTGGTGATACCGATATCTGTACTCTTATCATAGCGGTATTCAAAGTCTGCGGTCGCACAACCAAATGCAGAGAAACCAGCAGCCCAAGCAGGAACGATAGTTTCTTTAAAGCCGAGACCCATGGTATAGCCATAGGCGTGAACCGGACCACCACCACCGTAGGAGAAACACACGAACTCACTGGGGCTGTAGCCTTTGGCACTGATCATGGCGCGCAAATGCTGACGCAAGGAAAGGTCAAGCAGCTCAATCACACCCGCCGCTGCATCTTCCAGAGACAGACCGAGGGGATCAGCGATCTGTTCTTTGACGCACTGCTTAGCACGTGGAACGTCCAGCTCAAGAATACCGCCGAGGAAGTTATCGGGGTTCAGGTAGCCCAAGATGATGTGGCAGTCAGTTACAGACACTGTGTCAACACCACCAGCAGGCCAGCAAGTACCTACACGGTAACCGGCACTATCAGGGCCGAGTTTCAGGGAGTTACTGTAGGGGTCGATACGCACAAAGCTACCGGCACCCGCACCAATAGTATCCATGGATACCAGCGGCAGAGACAGTACCAGTCGGGCGCAATCGCCGTCCTGATGCATGGACACTTTGCCCTTAACAATCAGCGCCATGTCGAAACTGGTACCACCGATGTCAGAACAGGCAACGTTTTCGTATCCGAGCTGCTCAGCGAGGTAACGAGAACCCATCACACCGCCGATAGGACCAGACACCAGCGTACGAGCCAGTTCTTTTGCCTTCCAGCTGATGGTACCACCGTGGCTGGCCATGACACGAACGTCATATTTAGCACCGACGTCTTTCATGCGCTGGCTAAGGTTAGCCAAAATTTTGCGTGAAGGCTCGGCAGCGTAGGCTTCCAACAAGGTTGTGTTGGTACGGTGAGTTTCTTTACGAACCGGGTAGTAGTCGACAGAAGCAAATACTGGAATGTTAGAGCCCATCTCTTTGGCAACCTCAAGACACACATCGCGAACAGCGCGCTCATGTGTACCATTAAGGTAAGAGCTCAGGAAGCTGATCACAATGGCTTTACAGCCTTGCTCAATCAGTTCACGGGCTGCTTCACGGGCCTCATGCAGACGAACGGGAATTACTACACCGCCTTTGGAGTCAACACGCTCGGTAACACCCCGAGTGTCATGGATGTGCGCCAGAGGCTCATCATAACGGTGGGTGTTGAGGTGGAGACGGTCTTCAAATGCATAACCCAGATAACACTGGATAGCACGCCCCATGCGATGGAAGTCTTCAAAGCCTTTACTTACGATCAGACCAGTGCGAAGACCCTTGCGACCAACAACGCGGTTAAGCATCGCGGTACCAGAGAATACGCAGGTGACCATTTGCGGGAAAACTTCTTCAGGAGTTACGTCCCAGTGAGCCAGTGCATCAACACTGGACGTCAGCACCGCGTTGGCTTCATCGACGTCACTTTGTGCTTTACCGACGACGAAGGTGCCATCTGCACGCACAAAAAAAGTATCGGTCATCGTGCCGCCGGCATCGATACCCAGAACTTCAACGGGATTGGTTAAATCATTCAAGTGTATATCCTCTTATGTTGATTACTTCTACCCCTGTCCACCTTAATTTGATTTGCTTCTTATAGTTAATACTACAAATCATTCGCGGACTGGGGAGCCCTCGCATACGACTATAGCAATAGCCGTGCCAATAAAAATTTATTGTTAAATTTTATTATGTTATAAGAAATATCAAATTAATGTTTGGCGGAAACCGACTATAATCGTTCGAATATCAGTCGCCGGCCGGACATTAATCGAACTGGATTAAAACACGGCTTAATGGTTCATGTCTACGATATTGCTGACTATCTAGACTCTCTGGCCAACAGAAACCAGTGCTTTAGTGTCTCCTGGACCATTATTACAAACCACTTGTAATTGAATGACTTGCAAGTGACTATATTTAATGAGGCCTAAAATCCAGAAACGTCCTATAATCGTACAACGACTTTTTTCATAATAACAACCCGGTGAGATAAGAGTGTCATGAGTTATGAACCTTCCCTTAAGGGGTCCACTGCCGTTTCGCACCCGACGCGCGTTGCTTCTGCACGCGAGAAACTTCTGACAGACGGCAACCTGCCGGACAATACCGTGCGATCAGTCATTGAAGCTTCCTGGAAGCGTTGCGTGACAAGTCAGGTTGATCCGCTAATTGCAAAACGGGCACTGGAACTCAGCGGTGAAGAGCTGACTGGAATCAGACGGCAGCACCGGGAACTGCTCTCTGCCTCCGAAATCATCATGCGCGAAGCCAAAGAACTACTGGCAGAATCCGGCACCATCATGCACCTTGTGACGCCCTCTGGGATGATACTGGATTACGAAGGAGATCCCGACACACTGGAACTGGCCAACAATTACAGCTTAATCCCGGGTGCCAACTGGAACGAGCAGGCAGCGGGAACGAACGCCATTGGCACTGCCTTGAACATTGGCGCACCTGTACAGGTTCACGCATTTGAGCATTTCTGTGAAAACATCAGCCGCTGGACTTGTTCTGCGGCAGTTATTCGTGACCCGTTCGAGAAACGCCTGCTTGGTGCACTGAATATTTCAGGTTTGAAAAACACACTGCATGATTACTGCCTGGCACTGGCCATTTCCGGTGCTCGCAGAATTGAAGGTCAGTTTGCACAGCTGAAACTGGCGAAGAGAGATCTTCTGCTCGGCACAACCATTGATCATTTTGCCTCTTCAGGAAATGACGGGGTACTGCTGTTTGATATGGATGGCAAATTGGTTCGCACCAATACTATGGCAGACAAGGTTCTGGCCGCCAGAGGTATAAGAATCAATCTGACGCCATACAATCCTATTCTGACACTTAACAGTGAGGGAGCCTACACCCCCGAGCAGGACAGTGCTCTCCATCAGATAGATCAGCAGTGGGTCCAACCTGTCACCCACCAGGGGGAGCAAATTGGTTATCTGGCGGTCATTCCTCTCCCCGCACGCTCTTCACAGAGAGCATCAGGCAACCCGACCACTATCCCCCCCCCCTCCAAATCTACCGGGTTTTTCCGCCTGGTAGGACAGAGTGCTCCTTTCCTGAAAGCGGTACAGCAAGCGAAGCGGGTTGCCAAAGCACCCATACCTGTTTTGCTCCAGGGAGAAACGGGGGTTGGCAAAGAGCTTTTTGCCAGGGCGATGCACGAAGAGGGGCCATCTAACACAGGTGAGTTTGTTGCACTTAACTGTGGCGGGCTTTCCAGGGATCTGCTGGCAAGCGAACTGTTTGGACACATTGAAGGGGCTTTCACCGGTGCCCGGCGCGGCGGCATGATTGGCAAAATAGAAGCCGCTAACGGCGGCACACTATTTCTGGATGAGATAGGCGAGATGCCCTTCGACCTCCAACCAATGTTTCTCCGGGTACTCCAAGAATCAGAAATCTGCCGGGTAGGCGATACCAGACCGCGCAAGGTCAATTTCAGGCTGATCGCCGCCACCAACCGAGACCTGGCTCAGGAAGTGGCAGAAGGTCGCTTCAGGATGGACCTTTACTACCGAATCTCTTCAATGACACTGACGGTACCGCCATTGCGGGAGCGAACCGGAGATGTCTCACTGCTCGCTCACAATATATTCGCTCACCTGCTGGAACAGCATTCCGGCGACCAGAAACGACTCAGCAAACCATTGCTCGATCTACTCGAGAAGCATAGTTGGCCGGGCAATATTCGCGAACTGGGCAACCTGATTACAGCCGCTTTCTTTCTCTCCGACCGGGAAGAACTGGGGCCGGAAGACCTCCCCAAGGATTTCCTCGCTGCCAATCTGGAGGGTCATGAAGGCGAAGAAGTGGCCAACCCCCTGGACTTTGCCGAAAAAGAGGTGATTATCCGGTCCATTCGTGAACAGGGCGGCAACCTGACAAAAGTGGCCAAACAGCTGAACATTGCGAAAAGTACCCTGTACATCAAACTGAAAAAATACAATATCAAGCGCGCCTGAATAACCTTTTCACAGGCTCTCTGTGAAAATCCTGTCACTTTTGGCAAGGCTTCATTAAAGCGCAAACAGGTCAGATCAACTTATCTGGCACCAACATCCTCAAAGGAAAACTCTCTGGCTACCCTTAGTGTGCGGGTAGCCAGCTGAACCTCCTTGAGGAATAACATCAGCGCGACAATCAACAATACCAGTGCCAACACAAAGAACCCGATAATCAGACCACCTATATGCAACTGCCAGAAACCGCCCACAAATAGACTGACAATTAATATGCAGACCAGCAACCCGGCTGCCGTGCAAAGCCCAATAGACCAGTTGGTGACTTTAGTCCTGCGCCAAAGAAACTTAAGTTCCTGCTGACAAATCGCTTTCTGTTCAGGGTCACTCAGGCGGAGTTCCCGTTGACCCACCACCCTGGCGCGATCAACAATTCGCCCTAGCCGACCGGATATGACATTGAGAAAGCCCGCTATGCCTGCCAGCAGGAATACCGGCGCAACCGCCAGCTGAATAACCAATGCCAGATCAGTGACCTCAATCATCGAATTCATCTTTTAGTCGCTCCTCGCGATCGGTTGCTGGCCCGCACTGAATTGCGCCCTGATACGTTCACCCGTGAGATAGATCGAGGGCACCAGCAGCAGAGTGACAAAAGTAGCCAACAAAACGCCAAAAGCCAACGAAATTACCATGGGTATCAGGAATTGAGCCTGGGCACTGCGTTCAAACAGTATCGGTGTCAAACCAAAAAAAGTGGTCAGTGATGTCAGCACGATTGGCCTAAACCGGTCCCTGGCCCCCTGAACAACTGCATCCATCGCATGCCACCCCTCTTTTTTCAACTGGTTAATGCGATCAATCAGCACAAGATTATCATTGACCACCACACCGGCGGTTGCCAACACACCCATCATTGAAGGCATGCTGATTTCCTTGCCAAACAATATGTGGCCAATAATGGCTCCGGCAATACCAAACGGCACGGCGCTGAGCACAATAATTGGTTGCCAGTATGAGCGGAACTCCACAGCGAGCAAGGTATAAATGGCCAAGAGCGCCAGCGCCATCATCTGTACAAAGCCTATTTCAAAGGCTTTTTGATCTTTCTGTGCACCGTCAATTTCCAGCGTTAGGCCCGGGAATTTCTGCACCAGTTCGGGCCAATGGTCCCGCATAAACACTGCCACGATTTCATCGGCAGAAGCAGCACCACTAACCAGCTCGCCTTCTATCTCTACCATACGCTTCCGATCGCGGCGCTTGATCTCCGTATATCCCGGCACAAACGCGATATCTGCCACAGCATTAAAAGGCAACTCACGGCCATCATCCGTTCGAATACGCAGCTCATCCAGTGACGAAATTCGGGCTCGCTCCGCTTCAGGATAACGAACCATGACTTTGACGTCTTCCCGCTCCCGTGGAATCCGCTGAGCTTCGACACCATAAAAGGCATTGCGCAATTGTCCGGCAATATCACTCAAACCAATTCCGAGCGTGTCCGCATTGTCTTTAAGGCTGATTTCTATTTCTTTGCTTGCCGTACGAAATGAACTGGAAACATTAAAGACCCCGGGGTATTCCAGCAACAGGGACTCAATTTCCACCGAGGCCAAACGCAACTCATCAATCTGCTTGCCCTTGAGAAGTAAATTGATCTCCTTGGGCCGCCCCATCAGGGTATATTCGACCCGGTAGTCCTCGACATTTTCAACAGCCCCTATATGTTTCTGCCAGAGCTCGGCCACCGCCTTTGACGAGACTGAGCGGGTTTCGTTACTGGATAATTCCAGAACAACCGAGACGATATTCTCCCGACTCTCGGCATAGTGGTTTTCAATGACCGAGCGCCCATCGTCGCCAATCAACAGAGGCTCCTGCTTTAACCCCTCCACGCCTTCTTCTATCTGTCGCATGACCGCCAGAGAGCGATCGAAACTGACACCTTCCTGTAGCTCGGCTGATGCCCGCAGGTATTCACCCTCAACCACCGGAAAAAAAGCGACACGCAACCAACCTGTAAAGAAAACCCCCAGTATGACAATCAGAACTGCCAGAAACAGCGCCATGGTGGTGCCGCTGTGACGCAGGCAACTTTCCAGTACCGGCCGGAACTGATAATCCGCAAACTGCTTCATCCACCGGGAAGCCCCGTTTCTTGCCTTCTGCAACCATTTTGCAAACAGCCATGTAGCCTCTTTCTCAGGTTTCATATGACGCAGGTGCGCCGGCAAAATCAGGAAGGACTCCAGCAGCGAAAATGTCAGCGCAATAATCGCTACCTTGGGCATTTCTGCCATCAGTTTGCTGGAATCACCGGGCAACAGCAGCATCGGCACAAACACTATGATCGTGGTCAAAACGGCAAAAGTGACCGGCTTTGAAACTGCCAGGGCCCCCAGTGAAGCACTGTCATTGCCATTCAGACCGCGCTCGTGATGTGAGTAGATACTTTCACCCACGACAATGGCGTCATCCACTACGATGCCGAGGATGAGTAGAAAGGCAAATAACGAGACAATATTGACGCTAATCCCCAGGTAGGGCATTAACCACAGAGTACCCACGTAGCAAATACCTATTCCCGCAGCCACCCAAAATGCCAGTGCCGGTCGCAAGAAAAGTACCAGTAAGCCGAACACCAGCAATAACCCACCGAGGGCATTTTTTGACAGCAGATCAATTCGACTGCCCAGGTATACTGACAAATCGCGCCACACCACCAATTCGACGCCAGGCTGAAGACTGGGCAACTTCTCCGCAACATAAGCTCTGACGGCCTCCGAGGAAGCCACAACATCGGGATTGCGGGTATTGAATAGATTGATAAATACAGCGGGTTTGCCATTGAACATGGACACCAGATCCTGTTCTGCAAAACCGTCGTTAATACGGGCAATATCACCCAACAGAACCTGTGTACCGTCGGTATCCCGCAAGACCACAATACGCTCAAAATCTTCCCGCTGGTAAGCTTGCCCCCGGGTCTGCAGGACAATGTCCCCCGCTTGCTCGCGCACCTCACCGGCGGGCAAATTGACCGATGAACGCCGGATGGCGGCAACAACGTCCTCAAACGTCAGCTGGTAACGGCGCAGTGTTTCCTCGGATATTTCCACAGCGACCTCCTCAGGCCGCGTGCCACCAATTTCCGCCAGAGTGACACCAGGTAACCCGATGACCTCATCGCGAATGGACTCGGCAAGTCGCTTGAGGTCATCTTCCGCCATCGGTCCCGCCAGAGCCAGGCTGAGAATCTGCGTTCTTGCCAACACCTCTTTGATCCGAGGTCGCTCGGAATCCACTGGTAACGTATTAATGGCATCTACCCGTGATTTCACATCATTGAGCAACTTCTGGGTGTCGTGACCGTCGGCCACTTCTATCTCAATCCGCCCCATGCCCTGATAGGCAAACGAGCGCAGCTCCTCAATACCATCCAGATCATGCACCTGCTCTTCGATGCGGATACAGATCTGCTCTTCAACCTCCCGCGGCCCGGCACCCGGGTAGGGCACCTCGACCTGAACCACGTCCCTCGGTATTTTCGGAAACATTTCCTTGTCGAGGTCCGGCAAACTGGTCAGGCCACCCACCAGCACCATGAACATTAACAAATTGGCCGCAATGGGATTGCTGACCCACCAATGAATCAACCCCCGACCTGACGTGCTCATGGGAGGTCCGGCGCCGACACAAGCACTGGAGACACCTTCATCCCCTCAACCACATAACCCGGCCTCTCCAGCAGGATCAGCTGCCCCTCCGGGATACCCGTGATCAACAGGCTTTCCTCCAGTACCTGCAGTACCCGAACAGAGACCGTATGCAACCGGTTTTCTTCATCCAGCACGAGCAGTTGGTCTTTCTCATACAGGGCCTGGCGAGGCACACTAACCACTGCATCAAAGGAGCGACCCACTACTTCTGCGTTGACAAACAGACCCGCCACCAAGGGCGGCGAATACTGATAGGGATTGGTTATCTCGACAATCCCGTAAATGACCCGGGTTCGCGTATCAATGGTGGCGTCTGTGCGCACCAGCAGGCCAGGCCAGTCGGCCTGCTGCCCATCAAACCTCGCCGACAGTGTCACCTGAAGCGGGCTGTCGGCTTCGGGCCGGAGCGGCAGATTCAAACGCGACGCCTGACTCGCCGTTAATGGCAGGCGTACCTCCATGGTATGTGTCGCGAAAATCTCTGCCACCTGCATGCCGGAACTCACATACTGTCCGCTGTTCACCTGGGTCTGACGTATCAGGCCATCAAAGGGTGCGACAATCGTCGTACGCTCAAGATTGATACGGGCCTGCTCGAGATCCGCCCTGGCCCCAGCCAGGGCAGCTTCTGCCGCCTTTAACTGTGGCTCACGCAGAAACAATGCGTTGCCTTCTCTATTACCCAAATCCCGCCACTCTCGCTTTGCCTGCCTGGCTTGTCCTCGCTCCATGGCAAGGGTTTTCTCCGCCTCGGCAACCCGTGATGATGCCCGGATGACTTCAATATCGTAGTCTCTGGCATCCAGTTGCATCAGCACTTCGCCTTCACTGAAAAAACCACCATCGACAAAATTTGGTGAAACAGACAGCACCCGTCCCGCAACCTGGGCAGCCAGCGCCACTTCAACCTTGGGCTGAACCGTGCCCTGGGTCAGCACACTGACCTGGCGGCGCGCTGGAATGGCTGTCATAGCGGAAATTTCCGGCGGTGCCGGTTCCGCCCGGGGCTGTTGGGCTGGCTCAGGCCTGATTCCGGCCAATAAGACCACTACCAGAATGGCCACCAGCACAATCATCAGGGGGACAAGCGCTCTTTTTAATTGACCCATAGTCTGTTGATTATCCTTCTAATTGGGGGAAGTGACATTATCACAGGATCACGTGAGATCCCGGCCCTTGTAGCCATCAAACTGGCAGCAATCTGCCGAAAGTACCAATCTCGCCTCAAAACAGTTGCTGTCATCAAAGCTTCTTCAATATGCCATGCCCCCGTCATCTGAGGCCACTAAGTTTCCAACAAAGCTCTGTAATCAAGAACTGTGAGGCCAGCTATGCACTATAACGCCATATGGCTATCGGACATTCATTTGGGCTACCGGGACTGCAAGGCAAATTTCTTGCTGGACTTCCTCAATAAAACTCACACCAACCGGCTTTATCTGGTAGGGGATGTGGTCGATTTGTGGGCAATGAAACGTTCTTTTCTCTGGCCACCCAGTCATCACGAGGTGTTGCGCAAAATCATCGATCTGGCGAATAACGGCACCCGGGTGATTTATATACCGGGCAATCACGATGATCTGATGAGAGAAGTGGCTGGTACCGTGCTTCTCAATATCGAGATTCACCAACAATTTGTCCACACCACCCACGAAGGCAAAAAATTACTCTTGCTGCACGGTGATGAGTTCGATCATGCTGTGCTGTGCAACCGGTTTGCACGCCTGGCAGGCGACGCCGGCTACAGCCTGCTGCTACATTTTAACCGCTGGAGCAACGCCTTGCGGCGCTGGTGGGGACTGCCCTACTGGTCGCTCGCTCAGTACGTGAAAAACCGGGTCAGAAATGCCCGTGCGGCCATCATCGCTTTTGAAGAAGCGGCGGCCAAGGAAGCTGTTCGTCAGGAAGCAGACGGTATTGTCTGCGGGCACATCCACCAACCGGAAATCCGAACGATTGACGGGATTCTCTATTGCAATGATGGCGATTGGGTAGAGAGCTGCACGGCATTGGTCGAACATCGTCAGGGCAAACTCGAGCTGCTTCACTGGGGTGACCTGCAACAGGCGATCAAATGCGATCAGGCGGCCAATGACAGCTCAATCAGTGCCCCGTATTCACTACCACGGCTCTCCTGAGGGACAGCGACCCCGGGGGCAATCAGATCACACTGCCTGCGCCAGCCTGTTGAGCGCATCTATCACTGCTCTGCGACTATTGACCCCTGTTTCACGACACCCGTCCGACCCATTGCCAGATAATCAAAACCGGCTTCGGCAACCCGCCTGGGATCAAACAGGTTGCGGCCATCAACAATCAGGGGTCGCTTCATTTTCTCGGCAAGCGCTGCAAAATCAGGTGCCCAGAAGTGTTTCCATTCTGTACAGATCACCAACGCATCGGCACCTTTCGCCGCAGACTCTTTGGTGCCCACCAGCACCAGGTCGTCGCGATCGCCATAGATGCGCTGACACTCTTCCATGGCACGCGGGTCGTATGCCTGTACCAGGGCACCATGCTGCCAGAGAGACTCCAATAGCACTCTGCTCGGGGCCTCGCGCATATCGTCAGTTCGAGGCTTGAATGCCAACCCCCACACGGCTATGGTTTTTCCTTTCAAGTCACCATTAAAGTAACAATAGAGCTTCTCAAACAGCCGCTGCTTTTGCTGGCTGTTCACCTGCTGTACAGCCGACAACAGGGATGTGTGGTAACCCGCCTTTTCAGCCGTCACCTGCAGGGCACGGACATCTTTTGGAAAGCAGGAGCCCCCGTAACCACAACCAGGGTAAATAAAATGGTAGCCAATGCGGGGGTCCGCACCGATGCCCAGACGAACTTTTTCGATATCGGCACCCAGGTATTCGGCAAGATTCGCTATCTCATTGATAAAACTGATTTTGGTGGCCAGCATCGCATTTGCTGCGTATTTGGTCAGCTCTGCTGAGCGAACGTCCATGACAATCAACTTCTCATGATTTCGGTTAAACGGTGCATAAAGCTCCCGCATAATACCGGTGGCCCGTTCGGAACCAGTGCCCAGTACAATCCGGTCCGGCTTCATAAAATCACCGATGGCGGCACCTTCTTTCAGAAACTCGGGGTTTGAGACCACGTCAAAGGGTATATCGAGCGCACGATGATGGAGCTTCTTTTCAATCAGGGCCCTCACTTCATCGGCTGTGCCCACAGGCACCGTGGATTTATTAACAATCACGGCAGAGTCCTGCAGATACTGGCCAATCGTGTCTGCCACTGACAGGACATGTCGGGTATCCGCCTCACCATCTTCATCACAGGGCGTGCCCACGGCGATAAAAATCACTTCGCCATGGGTAACGGCTTCGGCGACGTCGGTCGTAAACACCAACGATCCCTCCCGTTGCGTTTCTACCAGATAGTCCTCAAGACCGGGTTCAAAAATAGGGGCTATCCCTCGACGCAACGCATTTATTTTAAGTGCATCCTGATCAATACAAGAAACCTGATGGCCAACATGGGCAAGACAAACACTGGTCACCAACCCCACATAGCCTCCACCAAATACGGTCACTCTCATTCCACTCACACTCATTCTGTCATTTGGTGGATTCATGGTGTGACTGTGGCATGACAGCCTTATGGCACTTTTTTAGGGGTTTTGTGACAGCCCACGGGCTCTTGCAAGGGCTGCAATTCAGTTACACTTAGCTGGCCGGAAATCATCCACGTTCAACCCTTTGCTCTGCAGGGTGCTACTTGCCCGGGGAGACAAGAACACGATTTTTGCCTGATAAGGAATTTAACTTGCCGCTACTAAAAAACCGTTTGGCCCTACTGACTGACGCGACCGGGGATCAGCTCCTGACCGGGATGGTCAGAGGTATAGAGAAAGAGAGCCTGCGGGTGACACCAGCCGGCAAACTGGCACAGACCCCCCACCCATTGGCATTGGGGTCTGCGTTGACCCACCCGAAAATCACCACAGATTACTCGGAGGCGTTACTGGAATTCATTACGCCACCTTTCAGGGATGCCGATCTGGTATTGCAAACTCTGGAGGATATTCACCGCTTCACTTACCACAGGATTGGCGATGAATTGCTCTGGGCCAACAGTATGCCCTGCCAGCTCAGTGGCGACAGTGATATTCCGGTGGGCTATTACGGCACCTCCAATATCGGCAAGATGAAAAGTGTTTACCGGGTTGGCCTGGGCCACCGCTATGGCCGACTGATGCAGACAATTGCCGGTATCCACTACAATTTTTCAGCCCCGGATTCACTCTGGGAGATGTTGCGCAAGGCAGAGAATCCCGGCCAGTCGCTACAGAATTTTAAAACTGAAAACTACTTTGCCCTGATTCGCAATTTCCGCCGCTACTTCTGGTTATTACTCTATTTGTTCGGTGCCTCGCCCGGGGTTTGCCGCAGCTTTGTCAGAGGCCGTGAGCATCGTCTGATACCCTTCGGCAAAGACGATCACAGCCTCTACGCGCCCGACGCTACATCACTGAGAATGGGCGACCTGGGTTATCAAAGCACGGCCCAGGAGCAACTGATTGTCTGTTATAACGATCTGCACAGCTACGTGACCACCCTCCGCGGTGCGCTGGTCAAACCCTATCCGGCTTACGAATCAGTAGGACTCAAAGACCACCATGGCGAGTACCATCAACTAAGCACCCATTTACTACAGATTGAAAATGAATTTTACAGCACCATCCGGCCAAAGCGGACAACCAACACCGAAGAGACTCCATTGAGGGCACTGTGGGAGCGCGGTGTTGAATATATCGAGGTGCGCTGTATTGACCTTAATCCTTACCAGCCACTGGGTATTGATCGTGAACAGATAGATTTTCTCGACATTTTTCTGCTCACTTGCCTGTTGGCCAGTAGCCCGGACACCGATGACCAGGAATATCGAAATATCCTGGATAATCAGCGACGCACAGTTTATCGGGGACGGAATCCGCTGCTTACCCTGCGGGATGGAGGGGGTGAGCGATCACTTCTCGAGTGGGCCGAAGCAATATTTGCCGATATGGCACCAGTGGCTAGCATGATGGATGATCACCATGGCGATGACCGTTACCAAAAAACGTTGCTGTCACTACGCCATCGGTTAAAAGACCCTTCGCTGACCCCCTCCGCCCGGATGCTGGAGGAAATGGCAGAAACCAACCAGACATTCTTTCGCGTCGCCATGAAATACGCCACCCAGCACCGCGAATACTTCCTGGACACACCACTGGATCGGGAAACTGAGACACACTATCAACAGCTGGCCCGCGAGTCGCTGCGACAACAACAAGAGATTGAGCAGCGCGATGACCGGAGTTTTGACCAGTTTCTTGCCGATTATTACCGGCAGTATGATTTTCAGCTGTGAACTACCTCGCCCACCTCTACCTGTCAGGTCATTGCCCGGAGCGGATGATCGGTGGGTTGCTGGGTGATTTCGTCAAGGGTCCCCTCCGGGGAGACTACCCGCCAGCGATCGAGGCGGGGATTTTACTGCATCGAAAAATAGACGTTTTTACCGACAATCTTCCGGCCGTCCGGACTGCCATCACTCGCTTCGAGCCACCCTACCGGCGCTTTGGCGGGATACTGCTCGACCTCTGCTACGACCACTTTCTGGCCGATAACTGGTCGAGGTACCACCATCGTCCACTCACAGATTTCTGCCAGGATTTCTACCGCAATCTATCGGATTATGCAGAGATTTTACCGGACAGGGCCAAACATTTCAGTGAAGTGGCACCCCGGGTGAACTGGCTTGAAAACTACGCACAGTTTCAAAATCTGGAATATATGCTGGAACGCATCGGTCAACGTTTTAAAACCCCAATACCCCTCCACCAGGCTTTCCCGGAACTGCAGCGGGACTATCGGTTGTTGTCCAATGAGTTTCACCAGATTTTTCCTCTGTTGATTGAGTTTACTGAAAGCCAACGTCTAAAATGAATGGCCTCCTGAAGGGAATAATCCAATGATACCGACAGCAAGACAGACCAATCTGGTGATCTTTCTCGGCTGCACGCTGTTGATCCTGATTGCCCTCTACATGCAACACATAATGGGACTGGTTCCCTGTTACCTTTGCGTCACCCAGCGGGTTTTCGTCATAGCCACCGGGCTTATCGCCCTGCTGGCATTTCTTCACCACCGGCACACACGCTTTTACGGTGCTATCACCGCCCTCAGTGCACTGGCAGGTGGTTTTTTCTCCGGCAAACAGCTCTGGATGCAACATTTGCCAGAGGAGCGGGTTCCCGCCTGCGGACCACCGGTGGAATACCTGTTTGACGTTTTCAAATTCAGCGATGCGTTGGGCATGCTGCTGCGCGGTGACGGCAACTGTGCCGAGGTGCAATGGCTGTTTCTCGGTCTCAGCATTCCCGGTTGGACTCTGGTTTGTTTTATCCTGCTGGCTGCGCTGGGCCTGTGGCAAATGGTTCGCCGGCAGTGAATTTGCTGCGCGGACTCGCCGTACTGATCCTGTTTCAGGGCATTGGTGAGGGAATCAGCCACATCACAGGGATACCGGTACCCGGCCCGGTAATCGGCATGGTCCTGTTATTTCTGGCACTGCAGTTCAGCCACACGGAAACACCGGCCTGGCTGGGGCGAACGGGCCACTCGCTTATCCGCTGGCTGTCTCTGATGTTCCTGCCCGCCTGCACCGGCCTGTTTTTTCTGCCTGACATCTCCCGGAACCAATGGCTTCCCATCGCCGGGGCCATTGTTCTGGCAACCCTGCTAACACTGCTATTGGCTGCTCTGTTGATGCAAAAACTGATGTCCGCTGAAGGCGAGCGTCCATGACAGCGTGGCTGGCCACTACCCTGCTGTTGGTGCTGACCTTTGCTGCTTTCGCCGCCGCTCTCTGGCTGTATCGGCTCAATCGGGGTAGGCCCACCCTACAGGCGCTCATGCATCCGCTGGTCACAGGCCCGTTAATAGTCAGCGTCATCCTAGTCGCCACCCATATTGATTACGACCAATACCGGGAGGCCAATCAACTGTTCTTTTTTTTGCTGGGCACCACGACCGTTGCGTTGGCAATCCCGCTTCACCAGCAATTTCATCATATTAGCCGGCTATTCAGACCGCTAATCATTACGCTGATATTTGGTGCCAGTTTTGCCGTAGCAAGTGCCCTGGTAATCGCCTGGTTACTGGGTGGCTCCATAGAGACACTGATTTCATTGGCACCCAAATCAGTCACCACCCCTATCGCCCTTGGCCTGTCGGAAAAGATTGGCGGTCTGCCGGCATTGACTGCCGGTGCGGTTGTGTTTACCGGTGTTGTTGGAGCGGTGCTGGGCCCCCTGATTTTTCGTTGGCTGGGTATCACGGACGACCGTATCATTGGCTTTGTCACAGGCATTTGCGCGCACGGGGTCGGGACAACCCGGGCTTTTGAAATCAGCGCCCGTTGCGGCGCTTTCGCCAGCCTGGGACTGGGTATGACCGGCGCGCTGACAGCTTTCAGCCTGCCGTGGCTGGTCATTTTCTTCCTCGATTAGCCCTGACAGCCAGTGTGGCCGTGCGCGCCTAATGTGTGCTTGCCACGCACACACTGTTTCCCTATGCTTGGTGCATTCCAACAATCACAAGCAGCATCGTTTATGCTAGAAAATTGCAAGTCGGCCCAGGAGCGCTGGGGAGGTGTCAGCCAACTGATAGATCATTGGCTGGAGGAACGGCAGGAAATGCTGGTTCGCTTTTGTGCGCTGGGTGAAATTCGCCATTTCAGCAATGAGGACCCCTCACAGGGCAAGAAGGTCAAAACCTTTTTTGAAATTCTTGTGGACTACACCTCCGCAGGCCACTTTGAAATCTACGATCAGTTGATCCGTGAAGGTAACAGCTATCAGGACAAAGATGCACTGGAGGCCGCCAACGGACTGCTGGAAACAATTGATGCAACAACAGAGCTGATCCTCGACTTCAATGACAAATATCTGGAGACCGACGATCTCACTTCTCTGGCAGCCGATCTTTCTACTCTGGGAGAAGCCATTGAATCGCGCCTTGAGGCTGAGGATTTCATGATTGAAGTCCTGCACTCTGCACACCAGGATCAATCCCCAAAGATCAACTAGACCACTCAACCAATCGCATCCGAAATTTTTGGGCATCATTACTGAATTGACTACCAATAAAAAAGGCCCTCATGGGCCTTTTTTGATTTACTGGATAATGCTGTGCTGGGCAGCAATTAATCAGAGCCCAATATCTCTACCAGCTCCACTTCAAAAATCAGTGTCGCATTGGGACCGATCAGCCCGGCTGTGCCATTTGGGCCGTAGGCAAGATCGGAGGGAATGTAAAGCTCCCACTTGCCCCCTTCCTGCATTTTCTGCAGTGCTTCCGTCCAGCCCGGAATTACCTGTCCGACATTCAGCTCTATCGCACCACCGTGTTTCTCTGAGGCATCAAACTCAGTACCGTCAACCAGGGTCCCCCGATACTCAACAGAAACCTGATCGTTGGCATCGGGCGATGCGCCTGTACCGGCCGTAATGACCTTGTATTGCAACCCGGTTTCAGTGGTAATCACACCGTCTTTATTGGCGTTGGCAGCAAGAAAGGCTTTTCCCTCAGCGGCATTTTTCTCTCCAGCTTTTGCCATCTCCGCCTGCTTTTCACCATTTAATGACTGTTGCTTGGCCTGCTGCTCCGCATGGAAGGTTTCAATCACTTCGGCCAGCTCTTCGTTATCAATACGCGGAGGACGATTATCGAGTGCGTCAGCGAGACCCGCGGCAAAGGTTTCGCGATCCAGCTCAATACCACCCATCGCCAATTGGCCACCCATATCCACACCAATGACATAACTGTACTTCTGTAATTGCGTTTCCAGAACAGGCTCCTGATCTTGATCGTTTGTTTGCTGTGTCTGGGGCTTTTCACTGCAGGCGCCAAGGGCAAAAATGGCCGTCGAAGCCAGCAGTAGATATTTCATTTTCATAATCAGTACCTTGTATGGAAAATCAATTTAAGTGTTATGTTAACGTAAATTCAGTTTTTGGGCTTTGCAGAAGCCACCGGCCAAACCAGTGGGCTTCCGTAATTTATTGTAATATCGCTTGTACGGCTCAAGTAAAGATTCAGATTTTGCAGCTGTTGTTCGCCGCCTGGCTCGCTTCTATTGGTACTGCCCGTGTCCCTTGAGCTGCCGTATTTTGTCTGCCACCAGTTACACAGCCTATTCTGGACAACTCGCTCGGCCCTGAGTTCAAGTTGCTTAACTTCCTGCGGCCATTCCTGATCGGCGAAGCCCGCGAATTCTGACCGGACAAAACGCCGAACGCCACGCAACGGCTCGACAACCTGTTCATTCCAGTCTCGAATGACCTCTTCCGCTTCATCCAGATCCTGGACAGTTAATACCTGTCCGAAACTGCCGAGCCAGCAACAAAACAGGACCAGATTAACATTGGCACCAACGCCTTCCTGTAGCTCGAGACACGCCCGGGCCACTTCGGAGCGACCGTAGTGAACCAGCGAATAGTCCCAGAAAGGGTTGTCCGCTAACTGGCTCAAAGCTCAAGCCATTGCCAGTACTGCGTCCACCAGTTTATTGATGCCCGTGGCCGCTTCACTGATGCGGCGGGCCAGCAGATAGGCGGGCGTGGTAACCAGCTTGTTCTTCTCATCAATACAGATATCGCCGACACCACAGGTCCGATGCTCGGCACCGGTTGATTCGATCGCCGCCGCAATTTCAGGGTTGTCACCCACGGTGCACTTTACTCCAGCACCAAACAGCACACCTGACATCACCGGTGCGATGCACATCAATCCAACCGGTTTACCGCTCTTGTGCATGGCACGAATAAAGTTACTGAGATCCTCTCGGACACTCAACTGCGCACCCTGGACAGCGAAATCGGACAGGTTTTTGGCAGCGCCAAAGCCACCGGGCAAAATGACCGCATCAAAATCATCGGCATTGGCTTCCGCCAACTTTTTGATGTCACCTCGAGCCAGTCTTGCCGCTTCCACCAGCACATTGCGGGTTTCACCTTCAGCGACTTCACCCGTCACGTGATTGATCACATGCAATTGCTCAATATCAGGTGCAAAACACTGAACCTCCGCACCAGCCTGATCAAGGCTAAGCAGGGTAATCACGCTTTCGTAAATTTCTGAGCCGTCATAAACGCCACAGCCGGACAGGACTACTGCCACTCGCTTGCTCATCACTTACCTCCTTCTAATTTCTACAACTAAATGCATGGATGTATCTCTGTATCAACCAGGAGTATAGGCAGCGATCTTCTGGATTCCTACCTTCGCCTCCCAGTCTTCAGACTGACTGGAACAGTAAATCCCAAACACCGTGACCCAGGCGTTCACCACGCTGCTCAAACTTGGTGGTGGGGCGGTAGTCCAGACGCGGCGCGTAATGACCAGCCCCGACCACATTTTCAAGGCCACTGACCGACTCCATTATCTCCAGCATATGCTCTGCGTAGGGCTGCCAATCCGTTGCAAAATGCAGCATGCCCCCGACCTTCAGCTTATCCCGTAGTTGCTCGACAAATGCCGTCTGGATTAACCGTCGCTTATTGTGTTTTTTCTTGTGCCAGGGATCCGGAAAGTAAATCTGTATGCGATCAATGCTGTGGTCAGCGATACAATCGGTCAGAACATCGTTCGCATCGGCCAGATAAACACGCAGGTTTGGCAAAGCCAGTTTGGCGGTATTATTGATCAGGCGCCCCACCCCCGGTGGATGTACTTCAATACCAATAAAATCCTTATCCGGTTCCGCCTGCAGCATGGTCAATAACGAATCGCCCATACCAAAACCAATTTCCAGTACCCGCGGGGCCTTGCGCCCAAACGTGGTATCTGCATCCAGTTGACCCTGGTACAAACTCAGCCCGTAAACGGGCCAGTATTTTTCGAAAGCAGCGCGCTGACCCTCCGTCATCCGACCCGCCCGCACCACATAACTTCGAATAGACTTCTTTTTAAACTCCGGCCTGATCTCCAATCCTATGCTCCGCTGTCTCTCGCCATTGCAACGAGTCGAACCAGCGCAAAAGACAGCACCACCCAACTTGCCATAAACAACAGTCCGCCAAACGGAGTCACCACGCCGAGGGCCGAAAATCCGGTGATCACCAGGGCATAGAGGCTACCCGAGAACAACAGAGTTCCCGCCACCATCAACCAACCGGCCACATCCAGTAATCGCAATGGCTGACGCATGGCTGCGACGACAAGAGCCAGTAACGCCAGGGCGTGGAACATCTGATATAACACCGCTGTTTGCCAGACAGCCAGCATCTCGGGGCTCACCGAGCCACGCAATCCGTGGGCCCCGAAAGCACCCAACGCTACGGCGAGAAACCCCGAGATTGCCGCACAGACAGCTAATAGCTTCATTCATCTCTCCAGAAAAGCACTTTTCAATAAAAAAAGCCGCGGGAATCGCGGCTTTTCAAGTATACAAAGATGTCGCCATCAGGCTTCCATGGTCGCCCGTACTTTTTTCATGGCATTTTGCTCCAACTGGCGTACCCGCTCGGCAGAGATGCCGTATTTGTCCGCCAGGTCGTGCAGTGTGGCTTTATCATCCATCAGCCACCGGCTGTTGATAATATCGCGGCTGCGGTCATCAAGCTCGGCGAGCGCCTTGACCATCCGCCCGTGGTTATCTTCCTCACTGTCGGACTGCTCCAACTGCCAGGCCGGATCTGCACGGCGGTCTTCAAGATAGAGTGCCGGGGCCTGATAGCTGCTGTCCTCATCGCTGTCTTCCGGCACATCGAAGGCGGTATCGCGAGCCGAGAGTCGCTGCTCCATTTCCAGCACCTGCTTCACGTCCACCCCCAGATCCTGGGCAATGGCCTCAGCTTCATTGTTGGTCAGCCAGGCCAAGCGGCGCTTGGCGCTGCGAAGGTTAAAAAATAATTTGCGTTGCGCCTTGGTGGTGGCCACTTTGACAATACGCCAGTTGCGCAGTACATATTCGTGAATCTCGGCTTTGATCCAGTGGACAGCAAAGGATACGAGCCGTACACCTTTTTCGGGGTTGTAGCGTTTTACTGCTTTCATCAAGCCAACATTGCCTTCCTGGATCAGATCCCCCAGGGGCAAGCCATAGCCATTGTAGGAGCGGGCAATGTGCACAACAAAACGCAAATGCGAGAGCACCAGTCGACGGGCAGCGTCGAGGTCTTCACGATAATAGAGATCTTCGGCGAGGGAGCGCTCCTGTTCCACAGACAACACGGCAATGGAGTTAACACCCTGCATGTAGGCAGCAAGATTGGCACCCGGCGCCATCCATTCATAAGCCTGTAACGCTTTCTTCATATCAACCTCTAAAAATCAGGGAGCAATAGTTTAGCAACTTGTGATTGGATTTTCATAGTATAAAAAAGTTGCATTCGCCAGTTTTATCTGACAAAAGTCTAGTCCGGCTCAATACTGGACAGATGCCTGGCCACCGCCAGCCACGCCCCCAAAAGACCCAGCAGAGCGCCCGCAGCCATGAGATAGAGCAGGCCAACCAAACCCAGCCCCTCCAACTCAAAGACACTTTGATAGAGCGCAGCCAGCCTCGACACCAGCCCGGAAAGGGAAAATAGCGCCAAGGCCACCAGCATCCAGGCCAGAACACCACCAATGAGGCCATACCATACACCGGTGTAAAGAAAAGGCCGGCGGACATAGTTGTCCGTTCCACCCACCAGCTTGACCACGACAATTTCATCCCGACGATTTTCGATCGCCAAACGGATCGTATTGCCCACGATCAACAGCACACCCATTGACAGAGCCAGTGCCAGAGCGAGCGCCAATCGTTCCCCAACAGACAATATTGCCTGCAGGCGCTCCATCCACTTCATATCCAGCCGCACTTCATCCACCCCCGGCAGGGCCATGATTCTTGCTACCAGCAGTTCGCTGGCCACCAGATTCCCCTGGAACCGGTTATCCGGCTGCACCAGCAACACAGCGGGCAGGGGATTCTCCTCCAGCATCTCCAGCACATCGCCAAAACCGGACAGCTCGCGAAACTCTTTCAGAGCCTGCTCTCGAGAGATGTAACGGACTGAGCGAATATCGGCATCATCCGACAGGCTCTGCCGCAACTGCCCAATCGTTTCATCTGAAGCAGATTTGTTCAGAAAGAGCGTCAACTGAGCCGTTGTTTCCACGCGACTGCCAAGCTGCTCGAGATTGACAATACCGAGGTAAAGCGAGGCCGGTAATCCCAGCGCAATGGCTACAACCAGTGATGTCATCAGAGTCTGGACTGGCTCCGCCAGCAATTTCCTGCTGGTGCTGACGAGCAATTGCTGATGATGCTGCAAATAACTTTTCAGCTTGTCAGGCCAGCCGACTTGCCCGCCACTTGCTCCGCGTCGCGGTTCTTTTATCTGCGGTTTTTTGCCCGCCCCAACCTTGCGCTCCACCGACGTCCTGCGATCCTGGTTCTGCCACCGGTTAGCCGACATGTGCAGGCCTCTCATCACTCGCCAACCTGCCCTGCTGCAACTGCAGGACACGCAATCCCATCCTGGAAATCAGATCAATATCATGGGTAGCAATCAGGACGGTGACACCGACCTCGCCAAAATCGCGGAACAGATTCATGATTTCTGATGACAGTTCCGGATCGAGGTTTCCGGTGGGCTCATCTGCCAGCAGAATACGGGGCTTGTGTACCACTGCCCGGGCAATACCCACGCGCTGCTGCTCGCCGCCGGACAGTGTTATGGGATTTTGTTTTTCCTTGTCGAGCAGACCCACTTTATCCAGAGCGGCTCTCACCCGGCGCCCCACTTCACGGGGTTGATAACCGGAAACCAGCAACGGCAGCGCCACATTATCAAACACCGTTCGATCAAACAGCAGCTGATGATTCTGAAACACAACACCCACATTGCGCCGATAGTACGGAATCTGGCTGCGGTGTAACCGACCGAGGTTTTTGCCATTGATCAGCAATTGTCCCTGCGTGGGACGCTCCATCAGCATAACCAGTTTTAATACCGTACTCTTACCGGCACCGGAATGCCCGGTAAGGAAAGCCATTTCACCGGCATCCAGATTCAGCGTCAAACCGCTCAGAGCCTCTTGGCCCGTCGCATAACGTTTGCTGACCTTATCAAAGCAGATCATGGGATTTGGTTTGTCACTCAAGTGTTCTGATCAAACAATGCCGCCACATATTCCTGAGCCACAAAGGGTTGAAGGTCATCTATACTCTCACCCAGGCCCACGTACCGAATGGGCACGCCAAAACGTTTACAGAGGGAGAAGATAATGCCGCCCTTGGCGGTACCATCCAGTTTGGTCAGCGCCACACCGGTGACCGTTACAGCCTCCTGAAATTGTTGCATCTGGTTGAGCGCATTCTGACCTGTCCCGGCATCGAGTACGAGCAGCACCTCATGGGGAGCACTGTCATCGAGCTTGGCCATCACCCGTTTCACCTTCTTTAGCTCTTCCATCAGATTACTTTTGTTGTGCAGGCGTCCCGCAGTGTCGGCAATCAATACATTTGTACCCCGGGATTTGGCTGACTGAATGGCATCAAAGATGACCGAGGCGCTGTCCGCTCCGCTATGCTGGGCAACCACCGGCACGCTATTGCGGTCACCCCAGGCCTGCAATTGTTCAACCGCTGCAGCACGAAAGGTATCCCCGGCAGCCAACATCACGGATTTACCCTGATTTTGAAATCGTTTTGCCAGTTTGCCAATGGTCGTGGTCTTGCCCACACCATTGACTCCGATGACCAAAATCACATAGGGCTGATGCTCCCCTGTGATGGAGAGCGCCTGCTCACAGGGTTCCAGCTTTGCTGCCATGGCGTCTTGCAGTGCGGCAAACAGGGCACGACTGTGGGCCAGTTCTCTGCGCTCTACTCGTCCGGCGAGGTCCTGAATAATCTCCACCGTGGATTCAATACCCACATCAGCCTGCAACAACAGTGTTTCAAGCTCTTCCAGCAACTCATCATCTATTTCTCGATCCCCGAGAAACAGATTGCCAAAGGTGCGGCCGGTCTTCGACAGGGCGCGACGGAACCGGTCACCCAGGGTCGCTTTTTGCGTATTTTCCGCAGTCACTGCCATTGAGGGCTCTGACTCAACCAGAGCAGGGGTCTGCTCGGATTTTTTGGATGAACGAAAACGCTGCAAAAAAGAGCGTTTTTCATTCGCAGGCATATCATTTTCCGGCTTGCTTGGGTCGGTCACAGTGATCCTGTTTTCTCAGTTGGTATCGGGCGGTGTATGCTACCACTTTAGGGAGTATATAACGTTTGAAAAACCACTCATCTACAGCGACACATGCTGCGAAGGTGGCTCGCGGTCAAGTCCGTATTATCGGCGGGCAGTGGCGCGGGCGCAAATTACACTTTAACGAGGTCGCAGGGTTGCGACCCACCGGCGACCGCATCCGGGAAACCCTGTTCAACTGGCTCGCACCTTGGATTGATGGCGCCAGGTGCCTTGACCTGTTTGCCGGTTCGGGGGCACTGGGAATCGAGGCATTGTCCCGGGGGGCAGCCGAGGTCACCCTGATTGAAACACACCCTCAGGCAGCGGAGAACCTGCGTGAGAACTGCGCCCGACTCAAGGCTGACGACGCCAGAGTCATTCAGACAAACACACTCATCTGGCTGGCGAACAGTTCACCAGACCAGCCCTTCGATATCGTATTTCTTGACCCACCTTTTTCGTCAGACCTGCTGCAACCCTGCTGCGAGCTCTTACAGAAACCGGGACTTCTGGCATCCGGGAGTCTGATCTACCTGGAGGCCGACCGCTACCACCCCCTCCCAGAAACCTCCCCCACGTGGGAATTACTGCGAGAAAAAACCGCCGGACAGGTCGGCTACCGATTGTATCGGGTCAGTTGAGCCTCCCCGACAAAACGTTTACCATGGCGGCCCTTTTCCGAGGCAAACCATCACTGTGAAAACCATTGTTTATCCAGGCACCTTTGATCCCATCACCAACGGACATATCGATCTGGTGGAGCGTGCCAGCAGCCTGTTTCACCATGTGATTGTCGCCATCGCCACCAGCTCAAAAAAGCACCCCATGTTCGACCTCAATGAACGTATTGATCTGGCAAGGCAGGCCCTGTCCCATCTCGACAATGTGGAAGTAAAAGGGTTTGATTACCTGCTGGTTAACTTTGTCAATGATTGTGGTGCAGATGCCATTCTTCGGGGGTTGCGCGCAGTATCGGATTTTGAATACGAATTTCAGCTCGCCAACATGAACCGCGCACTGGCACCGGATATCGAAAGTATTTTTCTGACGCCGTCGGAGAAGCTTTCCTATATATCCTCTTCGCTGGTAAAGGAAATATCCTCTCTGGGTGGGGATATCAACGAATTTGTCCCCCCCTCGGTGAGAGATGCGCTGGTGCAAAAATTCTTCAGCAGCTGATCACCGCTGACAGCTCGGACAATAGACCGTGGAGCGCTGCCCCAATCTGATTTCCTTCAATACCGTTTGACAACGCAGACATGGCAATCCACCACGACCATAGACAAGCAATTGCTGCTTGAAGTAGCCCGGTTTGCCATCACCACCGACAAAATCCCGCAAGGTCGTACCCCCCTGCTCTATTGCCTTTCCGAGCACCTGACGGACCTGTTCAGCCAGGGACTCCAGACGCTGCCGGGACACCTTGCCGGCAGCCAGCGTCGGCCTGATACCACTCAGGAAAAGTGATTCATTGGCGTAAATATTCCCCGCGCCCACGACTACCCGGTTATCCATCAGAAAAGCCTTAACTGCCACGCTCTTTCCTCTGGACAACCGATAGAGATAGTCACCATTAAAATCGGATGCGAAAGGCTCGGGGCCCAGCAGGCAGAGCCGTGCATGTTGCTCTGGAGGCCCCTCGACCCAGAGTATCGAGCCAAAGCGGCGCGGGTCGGAATAACGCAGCACCCTATCGTCTGTAAAACAGATATCCACGTGATCGTGCTTTGCAGCAGGGGTGCCAGCCGTAACGATTCTGAGACTCCCCGACATACCCAGGTGAATCATCAGATGGCCCTGCGGAAAACGAAATAACAGGTACTTGCCACGCTGTCGCCCTTCCAACAATGGCATTCCGCAAAGCTGTTCTGACAGCCCCGGTGATACCGGCCAGCGCAGGCGGGACTCCCGCACCACAACCGCCCGAACATCTCTGCCGAGGATATGCGGTATAACCCCTCGCAATGTCACCACCACTTCCGGCAATTCCGGCATAATTTACTCCAGCAAACAGCCCGCAGCTAAAATCTCTGGCATACTTTAAAGCAGCTTCGGACAAAGGGCATCAGCCAGCCGGGGCATGACACTGTTCAACCCACATTCCAACAGGTAACCAGCATGGCCATAGGCAGGCGCAAAGTCGCCGAGGAACAGACGGACATCGATATGACACCGATGCTGGATGTCGTCTTTATTCTGCTGATCTTTTTTGTCGTCACTGCCTCGTTTGTCCGGGAAGCAGGTATTGATATCAACCGCCCCCCGATAAGCGACGAGCCACCACCGGACAGCCAGCCAGCTGCTATTATTTTTCGTATCGCTGAGGACAATACTGTCTGGCTGGAAGGACGACGTATTGATGTTCGCTCAGTGCGCGCCAACGTCGAAAGAGTCCATGCAGAGAATCCGCAGACAAAAGTCATTATTGAAGCGCACCCTCTCGCCAAAACGGAGACCTTTGTGTTGATTTCCGATCAAGCCAGAGAGGCCGGGGTATACGACATCGCCCTGGGCACCAAAAAATAGCCAGACAAACGCTCGACACAAAAAAAGCCCCGGTGGCTGCGGGGCTCGTTCGATGGAAACAGGAATCAGTGACTGCCGAGAGGCGAGTTACTTGATTTTCGCTTCCTTGTAGGGGACATGTTTGCGAACCACCGGATCGTACTTACTGAACTCCAACTTTTCCGGCTGGGTACGCTTGTTCTTGGTGGTTGTGTAATAGTGACCAGTGCCGGCACTGGATACCAGTTTGATTTTGTCGCGATTTGACTTGGCCATGGTTAGTCTCCTTAAACCTTAGCGTCGCGCTTGCGGATATCCGCCAGCACTTGGTCGATACCCAGCTTGTCAATAATGCGCATGCCCTTTGAAGAAATACGCAGTTTGATAAAACGTTTCTCCGCCTCAATCCAAAAACGGTGACTGTGCAGGTTGGGTTCAAACCGGCGACGGGTTCTGTTTTTGGCGTGGGATACATTGTTACCTGTCATCGGTTTTTTGCCGGTGACCTGACATACTTTAGACATTGCTTTGCCTCTGCTATTGGCGCCACCCCATCGGGCGACCGCTTTTGAAACCTGGCCGTTAAACCTGTTGTCCGAGAGACACCCCGAAAGGAGACACCCCGAAAAGAGCCGCGTTTTATACCAGAACGTCCCCCTGAAATCAAATACATTCACAGAATTGATTGCCGGAGCTATGGATCAAATCATTCCCCTCTCGGCGAGAGAAACGGTGTGGCCGCCTCCCACAATCACATGATCCAGCACCCTTACATCCACCAGTTGCAGTGCTTCCTGCAATTGACGGGTAATACATCGATCGGGGTCACTGGGCTCAGCCACTCCAGACGGGTGGTTGTGCGAAAGAATCACTGCCGCAGCATTGTGATGCAATGCCCGTTTGACCACTTCACGGGGGTGAACGCTGGCGCTATTGACGGTTCCGAAAAACAGTTTTTCCCAGGCAATCAAACGGTGCTGGTTATCGAGAAACAGCACCCCGAACACTTCCTGATGACGCTGGCCCAGCTGTGCCAGCAGGAATTCCCCCACACTGGCCGGATTGCTGAACACCTGATCCCGCTGCAGTTTTTCCCCCAGGTGACGCCTCGCCAACTCCATCACCGCCTGTAACTGGACAAACTTAGCCTCACCCAGACCACGGGCACGACAAAATGTGGGCTTGTCGGCGGCCAGCAACTGGCCAAGATTGCCAAATTGATGCAGCAGTGATCGCGCCAAATCCACAGCCGATTGCCCGGCACAGCCAGTGCGCAGAAAAATTGCCAGCAATTCGGCATCGGAGAGCGTCTCCGCACCTTTTACCATGAGTTTTTCCCGAGGCCGCTCTCCCTCGGGCCAGTCTCGTATCGACATAACACCTCCCTGTGCGATCGATAATATAACCCCTGACTACGCAAACCTCCACGGCAATGTTATCTTAACCTCCCCGGTATCATATACAGGATCTACCCGATGCTCTCTCTGGCAAACAAACGCATACTGTTGGGTATAACCGGTGGAATTGCCGCCTATAAAAGTGCCGAAATTGTTCGTCGACTGCAGGATGCCGGTGCCGATATACAGGTAGTAATGACCCGTGCGGCCACCGAATTCATTACACCACTCACGCTACAAGCCCTCTCCGGACACCGTGTCCACCTGGCTCTGCTCGACCCGGAAAGCGAGGCGGCCATGGGCCATATTGAGCTGTCCCGCTGGGCCGATGTCATCCTGGTCGCACCGGCCACCGCGGATTTTATGGCCAAACTGGCCAATGGTGAAGGCAGCGACCTGCTCTCCACCATCTGCCTAGCCAGCCGATCAGCACTGGCTATTGCGCCGTCTATGAACCAGGGCATGTGGCGCCATCCCAGCACCCAATACAACCTGGAGCGATTGCGCGGGCGCGGCGTGCACATCTTCGGCCCAGCAGAGGGCAGCCAGGCCTGCGGCGACATCGGACCAGGCAGAATGACCGAGCCACAGGATATTGTTGAACTCACGGCCGACCTGTTTGAAACCGGCGCATTGGCCGGAAGAAAAGTCGTCATCACGGCGGGTCCTACGCGGGAAGCGATTGATCCGGTGCGCTACATCAGCAACCACAGTTCCGGAAAGATGGGTTATGCCCTGGCAGAAGCTGCTGCAGAGGCCGGTGCAGAAACTGTTCTGATCAGCGGCCCGGTTAATCTCACTCCCCCCGATCGAGTCAAAACCATCCACGTTACCAGTGCGCTTGAGATGTACGAGGCAGCTCTGGCTGAAACAGTGAACTGTCAGCTATTTATCGCCTCAGCAGCAGTGGCTGATTATCGGCCCGCCCGGGTCGCCGAACAGAAAATGAAAAAAGCCGCTGATCAGATGACCATTGAACTGGTGAAAAACCCGGATATTGTGAGTGCGGTTGCCGCGCTGCAGAATCGCCCTTTTACAGTGGGCTTTGCCGCGGAAACTACCCAAGTGGAAGATTTCGCCCGCAGCAAGCTGGAACGAAAAAAACTCGACTTGATCATCGCCAATGATGTCTCCGACCGGACCATTGGTTTTAACAGTGATGACAACGCGGTGCTGGTCGTGGAAATGCAGGGCGCCGAGGCCATTCCAAAAATTAACAAGTCCATTTTGGCGCGGCAGCTAATCGCCAGAATTGCAGACATGTTACCGACCGAATAAAGCGATATGAGAAATCCCAATCCCCGACGTGGTGCAATAATCCTGAAACTGGCCAAACACCCTGTTTTGATCGAATTTCTGGCACTGCTATTCTGCACTGCCGCTATCATTACCTATCTGCTACACCACCAGATGATGGACAATGCCAGAACTTCCCTTGCCGCATCGCTTGCCACTGAATATGCCACCAAGCAACGTATATTGGTCGACCACCATATTGATCAGCGTGCGCAGCAATTACTCGCCCTGTCACAGGATGACCTGTTCATTGAGGCATTGGCTACCGCCGACCAGGCCATGCTGTCACGCATGGAGCAGAGAATGAAGAGTCTGGTCGAAGACCTGAATAATGGCTATCTGCTACGCCCCGGGGAGAGCCGCCTCGCAGAATCGAATAATTTCATCGGGCAACAATTATCCCGACAGGTGCTGGAAGGCGAACTACCAGAACCCGTCGCGGCGAAAGTCAGTGATGACTGGGAGCTGCTGTTTGCCTACCCGGTAAAAAATACAGAGGGCAAAATCCTCGGCACATTGCTGGCCATGCTGTCAATGGAGCCTCTCAACAAGGCCCTTGCCCGAACAGTCGACCCTTCCCTGGGAACGACTGAACTGTTGCAGGATGTCCCCGGAGCCGGAGCCACTCCTTTTCTCACATTGATCAACAAGTCCAGAGCCGTGAATACCGTCAAGCAAGACACCCGCATCGGCACCTGGAAACTGCGCTTCACTGGCAGCGCGACCTTGTTGAAAAGAGCAGCCCCTTCCTACACGGAATTTATGGTGCTGGCAGGTGCCGTCGCGAGTATCACCCTGCTCCTGGCCTACCTGGCTATTCGTATCGCCCTTCATCGCGACCATCGGCAAAATTGGCGGGGACGGAGAAAGCCCGTGCCTGCCAGGACACCTGCCAACGAACCGACATCGTCTGCCGACGGGACTATTGATGAGACTGGTGACGAGTCTACAAACGGGACGAATTCCACTGACCCAGCACCAGATGAGCCACAGGAACAGGCAACCTACAGCGACACCGATAGCGACACGGACAACACAGATGGCAATGACGACATATCCGATATCCCGGCGGTGGTGTTTCGCGATTATGACATCCGGGGCCTGATGGGCTCACAACTAACGCCGACGTTCGCCCTCAAGCTTGGCCGCGCACTGGCTCGCCGGGCAATGCTGGTGGATGAGCACACCCTGGTCACCGGCTATGATGGACGACTGTCGAGCCCGGAATTGATCGAATCACTTGAGGAGGGAATCCGCAGCACAGGCTGTCACGTCATCCACTTGGGGTCAGTGCCCACCCCCCTGCTTAATTTTGCGACCAATCATCTGCAACAGACGGAGTGTGGCGTGATGGTGACGGCCAGCCATAACCCGGCACAGTACAACGGATTCAAAATTTTCTTTCAGCACCACGCACTCTGCGGTGCAGAAATTATGGCCCTGCAAACTGAAATGGCGGAGGAGGACTACCCCGACAAACCCCATGGCGAGCGCCAGGAACTGGATATTTCAGATGATTATATTGAGGCCATTTCCGGCGACGTGGTTCCCGCCCAGCACATCAAGGTGGTACTGGATGCTGGCAACGGCATAGCCGGTGAACTGGCATCACGGGTACTGGACGCCATCGGCTGCGATGTCATCCCCCTCTACTGCGACGTGGACGGCAGCTTCCCCAATCATGCGCCGGATCCCACGGTACCGGAAAATCTGACAGATCTTATCTGCCATGTGCAAGACAACCAGGCAGACCTGGGGATTGCGTTGGACGGTGATGGCGATCGAATTGTGGCGGTGTCTGCCACTGGCAAAATTATCTGGCCAGATGAGTTGTTGATGATTTTTGCCCGGGACGTCGTTTCGCGACATCCGGGAGCGGACATCGTATTTGATATCAAAAGTACCCGGCGCCTCAACACACTGATCAGCAGCTACGGTGGTCGCCCGGTGATGTGGAAAACCGGCCACTCCCACATGTATAACAAAATCATTGAAAGCAAGGCGCCGCTTGGTGGGGAATTCAGCGGCCATATTTTCTTCCAGGATCGCTGGTTTGGGTTTGATGATGGCATCTATGCGGCAGCGCGACTGATTGAAATCATGACCATTCGTGAACAGGGCCTGGATGAGATAATGGCCGGCTTTGAGGAACGCTGTTCAACACCCGAAATACGGATAGAAGTCGATGAACGAGAGAAGTTCACGCTGATTGAAAAACTGCGGGAAAAAGAGGCCTTTCAGGCAGGCAAGATGTCAACCATTGACGGAATTCGGGTCGATTTTCCAAAGGCATGGGGATTGGTGCGCGCCTCTAATACGGGCCCGGCACTGACCCTGCGGTTTGAAGCGGAGAACGAGGAGTCACTCGAAAAAATCAAATCGCTTTTCCGTCAGCAACTCCGTAGCATAGACGATCGCTTGAGCTTTTGAATTATCACACTGTCAGGAACACACATGTCACTAACGCGAGAAGCCGCCTCCAACACGGCTAGGGTTCTGTCCGAGGCACTGCCCTACATCCAGCGCTTCACCGGCAAGACTATCGTCGTCAAATTTGGCGGCAATGCCATGGTGGACGAAAAGCTGAAAGCCAGCTTTGCCCGGGATATTGTGATGATGAAGCTGGTGGGCATGAACCCGGTAGTGATCCACGGTGGCGGCCCACAAATTGGCGAACTGCTGGCGCGGCTGCAAATTGAATCCCACTTTGTCAACGGCATGCGGGTTACCGACAGCAAAACCATGGACGTGGTGGAAATGGTGCTGGGCGGTGGTGTCAACAAGGAAATCGTCAATCTCATTCACCACGCCGGCGGCAAGGCCGTTGGTATTACCGGCAAGGACGGCCAGTTAATCAAGGCCCGCAAACTCAAAGTCACCCGGCACACACCCGAGATGGAAGCGCCGGAGATCATTGATATCGGCCACGTGGGGGAAGTCGAATCGGTGAATACCGGCGTAATCGACATGCTGACCAACAGTGACTTTATTCCAGTGATCGCACCTATCGGTGTCGATAGTGAAGGCAACTCCTACAACATCAATGCCGACCTGGTAGCCGGCAAGATCGCCGAAGTCCTCAAGGCAGAAAAATTGATTCTGCTCACCAACGTCGCCGGCCTGCAGGATAAAAACGGTAAGGTTTTGACCGGCCTGTCCACCCGTCAGGTGGATGAACTGATCGCAGATGGCACGATCTACGGCGGCATGCTGCCGAAAATCCGCTGTGCGCTGGATGCGGTCAAGGGCGGCGCCAGGACAGCCCATATTATTGACGGCCGGGTCAACCATGCCACACTGCTGGAAATCTTTACCGATCTGGGTGTCGGCACGTTGATCTCCGATGAAGCAGCAGAGAGCGCCGGATGACAACAACAGCAAAAACTTCCAGAAAACAGCACATCCTGCAAGCCCTCGCAGGGATGCTGGAGGCCGCGCCCGGTGGGCGCATCACGACTGCTGCACTGGCCGCAGAGGTCGGTGTCTCCGAGGCTGCGCTCTACCGGCACTTCCCAAGCAAGACTCGGATGTATGAGGGCCTGATCGATTTTATCGAGGAGACGCTGTTTACCCGGATGCGGACGATCATTGTCGAAGAACCCGATGCCGCCAGTCGCTGCTACCGTATTCTGACGCTTCTGCTCACGTTTGCCGAGCGCAATCCTGGAATCACCCGGTTACTCACAGGCGACGCGCTGACCGGCGAAACAGAGCGACTGCACAAACGGATACAGCAATTATTTGATCGACTGGAAACTCAGCTAAAGCAGATTCTTCGCGAAGCAGAGGTATCGGAAAACCTGCGCCCGGCCATCACAGTGACGGCTGCAGCCAACCTGATATTGGCACTGGCCGAAGGCAAGATCAGTCAATTTGTTCGCAGCGAGTTCACTCGGTTGCCGACGGCGAACTGGCAGGAGCAGTGGTCGGTGGCTGCGACGGTTTTTTTTCGGGATTCAACGTCCTGAAGCGGTTTTTGTAACGCTTATAACGCGCCGCCACCACCTCATATTCCCGCTTGCGCAGCAACAACATATGCTGTGTATCCCCGGTTAATCTGGTGATCTCATCCATTCTTGCCAATAGGTCTTGGGGTAATTTTTTACCGGCCAGCTGATATCGGGCAGCCCTGGTTTCGGCCTTTTCAAGCTGCTCTTCATTTTTGGCCCGGTTGGACTCGATAATCTCTATTTCTCTGGCAAGCTGGGCCAATCGCCGCTCACCAGCAGCCTCAACCTCGCCAACATCACTGTAGCTGCGCAATAGAAATTGATCCTCTTTGAGTTGATCCGCCCGGCTTGCCTTGCCTGATACGGCCCCATCCTCTTCTTCCACAGGCTGATGTGGCGGGACAGTTTTTACCACCCTGCCTGTGCTACTGAGCACCTCATAACCTTTAGCGACGTACTCCGGAGGCACTTGGTGGTCAATCACCAGATTGCCCTCGCTATTGTGATAGCGGAAAAGATTACTGGCCTCTGCTAACATGGACGCCGAACAACATAATGCCAACACCAGGCACCAAGTGGATTTGCTGTTATTGTTGAAATTGACCATAGAGGCAGTCCGGTTTGTCAGCATCACAGGTTCCGCCAGAGCCTGAAAACAGTTTTCTCATTTTGGAAACACGATCTGTCGGTTATCATACACTCTCCCAAAATCAGGGGCGATCATGCGAATTATCAGTGTTGCCGTGGACGGTATCCAACAGGCTGCCGATCTGGGGTTATTTCAGTGGCTGGCCTCCCAGGACGCTCACATAATATGCCTTCAGGATCTCCGGTTGCCGGAACCCGTTCTCAGTTCTCGTGCCGAGTTTCAGCTCGACGGTTACTTCAGCTACTTCTTTGATGCGCCCCAACCAGAGCAGAATGGTGTCGCCATTTACACCCGGGATATGCCCAAGGCAATAATGTACGGTTTTGGTGCCAACAACGGCGAAGATATGAATGGGCGGTATCTGCAAGCCGACTTTGAGCATGTCAGCATCTGTTCTCTGCTGGCTCCTTCCGACAACGGCGGCCAACCGCTTAAAGACCGTTTTTTTCGGGATCTTCTGGCCCATTTCAGCAAAATCAGCAACAAGCGCCGTAACTATATTTTTTGTGGCAGCTGGAATATTGCCCATCGGTCAATTGACGTGAGCGCACCGGAAACCTGCTGCAATCTGTCCGGTTTCCTGCCACATGAGCAGCAGTGTCTCGATCAGGTATTCGGTGACATCGGTTACGCCGATGCTTTTCGGCTGTTCAACATGGATGCGGACGAATTCACTCACTGGCCTGCCGGTAAACCCCTTGAGGGGATGGGCTGGCGCACCGATATGCAAATTGTGTCAAAAAACCTCACCAGTCACGTGGAATATGCTGTGACCTACAAGGCCAAGACGTTTTCCAGTCACCTGCCAGTGATTGTGGATTATGATCTGGAGACACTCTGACAGCGGCGGCGAGCAAAACAGCATGCTAACCTTGCGCCAATACACGCCCCTCTTTAGACTGCCGAAACACCGACAAAAGCCAGATACTCGTTGAACCATTGATGCCTGATGTAATTCCGGAAAACTCCGTTGGTATTGTCACACCGCAAGCGATTCACTTCGATGAGCCGCTCGTGCTTGCCTGCGGCAGAACACTCGACAATTACACGCTGATGGTGGAAACCTATGGGGAATTGAATGCCGATGGCAGCAATGCCATCCTCATTTGTCATGCCCTCAGTGGTCATCACCACGCCGCCGGATACCACAGCATGGCCGATCAGCGGCCGGGTTGGTGGAACAATCATATCGGGCCGGGAAAACCCTTCGATACCAGCCGTTTTTTTATCGTCTGTCCGAATAATATCGGAGGCTGTCACGGTAGCACCGGCCCCATATCCATCAACCCTGATACCGGTCAACCGTGGGGGCCTGATTTCCCACCGTTGCGGGTCCGAGACTGGGTAGAAAGTCAGGCACGACTGGCGGACAAACTCGGCATCCGTCAATGGGCTGCCATTGTTGGCGGCAGTCTCGGTGGCATGCAGGTTATGCGCTGGGCTTTGGAATATCCGGATCGGCTGCGTCATGCGGTTGTCATCGCCTCGGCGATGAAACTCAGCGCGCAAAATATCGCTTTTAACGAGATAGCCCGCAACGCCATCCGATCCGATCCCGAGTTTTGCAACGGTCGCTATCTCGAACAACAGACTCAACCCAGAAACGGACTGGGGCTGGCGCGCATGATTGGCCACGTTACCTATTTATCGGATGAGCTGATGGGCAATAAATTCGGTCGGGAATTGCGCTCCGGTTCTTTTCAGCGCGGCCAGGATGCACCCATTGAATTCCAGGTGGAAAGCTATCTGCGTCATCAGGGTGACGCCTTTTCCGGTGCTTTCGATGCCAACACCTACCTTCTGATGACCAAAGCGCTCGACTATTTCGATCTCGCCCGTGAGTACGATCACAATCCGGTCGAGGCCTTCCGGCACGCCAGCTGCGATTTTCTTGTGGTGTCCTTTTCCAGCGACTGGCGCTTCTCGCCGGAACGCGCTGGGGAAATTGTTGAGGCAATGATCGCCGCCGATAAAAATGTGGCGTATACCGCCATTGAATCCACCCTTGGACACGATGCATTTCTATTGCCGAACCAGCGTTATGAGCAAGTGCTCACTGCCTACACAAACCGCATAGCAGCTGAGATTTCCTCAAAATGATGATACGCACAGACCTGAACATTATTCAGCAGTGGATCCATCCGAAGAGCCGAATTCTGGACCTCGGCTGCGGCGACGGCGAACTGCTGCAGACCCTCGCCAAGACAAAAGGCGTTTGGGGGTATGGGCTGGAAATTGATGCTGATAAAATTACGTCCTGTGTTGCCCGGGGCGTCAATGTGATTGAGGCCGATCTTGACGAAGGTCTGAGCCAGTTTTCCGACAACAGCTTTGACACCGTGGTCATGACCCAGGCCCTTCAGGCGATGCGCTATCCTCACCTGGTCCTGGGAGAAATGTTGCGCGTGGGCAAACAGTGTGTGGTGACATTTCCCAACTTCGGCAACTGGCGCGCCCGCAGCTATCTAGTGTCACGGGGCCGCATGCCGGTCACCAGGCAACTCACCTTCCAGTGGTACGACACGCCCAACATCCACTTTTGTACCGTGAAGGATTTTGAGGCACTCTGTTCGGAGAAGCGTATCCGGATACTGCATCGAGAATTTGTTGCAGAGCGACTGCCGGACAGGTACATGAAAGGTATCTGGCCAAATATGTTCAGTGACACCGCCATCTACCATTTGAGCAAGTAGGCCTCTTCATGACAGGTAGCCACAACATGAAAATAACCCAAGCAATCTCGTTATTCCTGTTCATCGCAGGTTTGAGTTTCAGTGCGCTGGCTGACAACCGCCCCTACAAGGAATACGGCGACCTGAAAGTGTTTTTCAGTGCCTTCAACAGCAGCTTTATCCAACCGGACGTTGCCAGTTCGTACAATATTGTTCGTGGCAAGGATAAAGGGCTGGTGAATATTGCCGTGGTCAAAAATGGCCACATGGGCGGTCTGCCAGCCGTGGTCAAGGGCACCGTCTCCAATATCTTCGGTCAACAGCAGGTGCTGGAATTCGCCGAAATCCGCGAAGAAAATGCAGTTTACTATCTGGCGCCGTTTCGTTTTGACAAGGAAGACTGGATGACCTTCAAAATTGACGTCAGTCCGGATTCCGACAAGGCGACACATTCGCTGACTTTTCAGCGCAAGTTCTATGTCGATGAGTAGCCTGTGACAGGCACCCCAGACTCTCCGTTCAGCAGGGGCGCAATAGCGCACTTAATAGCAACCTTTCTGTCATCCAGTTCAACATGAAAATTGTTCTCGCCACCGGTAACAAAGGCAAGCTTACAGAGTTTCAGCACCTGCTAGAATTACTCCCCTTCGACATTCTGCCGCAATCGGATTTTGAGATTCCAGAGGCGGTAGAAGATGGCCTCAGTTTTGTGGAAAATGCCCTGATCAAGGCCCGGCATGCCTCCCACCTCACCGACCTGCCCGCCATTGCAGATGACTCCGGTCTTGAAGTGGACGCACTCAATGGCGCCCCCGGAATATATTCCTCACGATTTTCCGGGGAAAACGCCACCGACCAGCAGAACAACCTGCGGTTGCTGTCACTGCTTCAGGAAGTACCCCGTGAGCAACGAACCGCCCGCTTTCATTGCCTGTTGGTATATCTGCGTCATGCGGAGGATCCGACGCCACTAATTTGCCAGGGCACCTGGGAGGGACTGATCGGGTTTATCCCGGAGGGTGACAACGGCTTTGGCTACGACCCACTTTTTTATATTCCCGAGCTCGGCTGTACCTCCGCACAGCTTGGCAAAGAGGAAAAAAATCGCATCAGTCACCGGGCCAAGGCCATGGCGCTATTACAGGAACGGCTTGTCAGCCTGTATAACCCATAGCCCCCAAAGCGCTGTCGCAACCAATTAGAATCCATTGTCATATACCAAGGTCCATAGGTATCGCTGTGCCCCGTCGCTCCTCACACACCCCCGCCAATCGCCAGCTCCACTGGCGCAGCTATCGGCGCACACCGCTGTTTGTTACCTACAGCGCCCTGCGGCCGTGGCTACTGGATCGAGGCTCACTCACCGAGCGCTTAATCCGGGCAAGCGCAGGGCAGTTTGAAGTAAAAATACTGTTTCAGGGCATGGGGGTACCCCAACTGTCCGAGCAACGTGCATTGGAGCTACCGGCCCGACAACGCGCCCTGATCAGGGAGGTCATCCTGTTTGGCAACCGCCAACCCTGGGTCCATGCCCGCAGCATCATTCCGATAACAACCCTGGCCGGGCGATTGCGCAAACTCCGAAAGCTGGACAACCAGCCCCTCGGCGCACTGCTGTTTAGCGACCCCGGCATGGCTCGCGGACCCATTGAAATTTCCAACCTGTCCATGCTCGAATCGTGGCCTTCTGCGGTACCGGCCAACTATGGTAGCCCCGTACAGGGACGCCGTTCACTGTTTTGGCTGGATAGCAAACCCTTGCTGGTGTCCGAGGTGTTTTTGACGGGGTTTACCCCGTACAATAAAACCCCCTGATTTCGCAACCATGCGGCATTTATGAGCAAAGCATTACAGCGACTTCCCGATTTTGTCCGGCTGATGCGCTTTGACAAGCCTATCGGTACGCTCCTGCTGCTCTGGCCGACGCTCTGGGCGTTATGGTTAGCCGCAGGCGGTGTCCCTTCCGCAAAAAATTTGCTGATCTTCGTGCTGGGTGTGATCCTGATGCGCGCCGCAGGCTGTGTCATCAATGATGTGGCCGACCGGCAGGTGGATGGCCATGTGACGCGAACACGGCACCGACCGCTACCCAATGGTAAGGTCAGCACCCGGGAGGCCATGGCGCTGTTTGTCGTGCTATGCCTGGTTGCCTTTGGTCTAGTGCTGCTGACCAACCCACTGACCATCAAATTGGCCCTGGTGGGTGTGGCACTGGCGGCCTGCTACCCCTTCATGAAACGTTTCACACATTTGCCGCAACTGGTGCTGGGTGCCGCCTTTGCCTGGAGTCTGCCCATGGCCTTTGCGGCAGAGAGCAACAGCCTGCCCCGGGAAATGTGGACACTGTACATTGCTGTGGTGCTCTGGACCGTCACCTACGATACCTTTTACGCCATGGTGGATCGGGAAGACGATCTGAAGATTGGCATCAAGTCTACCGCCATTCTTTTTGGCGACATGGATATACCCATTACCGCCTGTCTGCAAGGTCTGACACTGATCGCGCTGTTGATGACCGGAATCAACTTTAATCGCAGCAGCTGGTTTTTTCTGTCCCTGCTGGGAGCCGCCTTGCTGTTTCTCTACCAGCAGTATCTGATCCGCCATCGCGAGCGCGACGCCTGCTTCCGTGCTTTTCTCAATAATCATTACGTTGGTGCTATTATTTTTATCGGCCTGGCAGCGGACTACCAGCTCACTGCCGACTAGGTATCGGCCATTCATTTGTCGATTGTCATATTTTTGTCATGCTCAGGTCATGTAATGGGTATCTGGATATCAATGATGAAAAGAATATGAGTGATAAAACTGTACTGGTTGTAGACGATGAAACGGCCATTCGCGACATGATCTGTTCAGCGCTGGATGTGGCCGGATTTGACACCCTGCAGGCTGAAAATGCCCAGCAGGCGCATGCCATGATCATCGACCACAAACCCGACCTGGTGCTACTTGACTGGATGATGCCCGTCACCAGTGGCATTGAGTTGATCCGGCGACTACAACGGGATGACCTGACAAAAAATATACCGGTCATCATGCTGACCGCCAAAGCCAGTGAGGACAACCTGATCCAGGGCCTCGATGTGGGTGCGGACGACTATATCACCAAACCGTTTTCACCCCGTGCCCTGGTGGCCCGTATCAATGCGGTACTGCGCCGTGCCGAACCGGAGCTGCCCCCGGAACCGATAGAAGTGGATCAACTGCTGTTTGATCCCATCAGTCACCGGGTCACCATCAGTGGTCAACCGGTGTCCATGGGGCCGACTGAATTTCGGCTGCTGAGTTTCTTTCTCACGCACCAGGAGCGGGTCTATTCCCGTGATCAGATTCTGGACCATGTGTGGGGCGGCAACGTTTACATGGATGAGCGAACGGTGGATGTGCATATTCGCCGATTGCGCAAGGCAATTTCCCTTGCTGGGCAGGACCGCTTCATACAGACTGTGCGGGGCGCGGGTTACCGCTTTTCCACCAAGGTTTATGAAGAATAGGATCTGCATTGCACAGAGGGCTTAAGGCAGAAATACGGCGGATCGCCCTGCTCACCCTGTTTCTACTGCTGACAGGTTTTTTATGGGGCCACATTCTGCTCACCCTGCTCTTGGGTGGCGGCCTGTATATGTTGTGGACCTTCGCCCACATCACCCGACTCTACGATTGGCTCGACCAGAGCGCTGAAGGACCACCCCCCGAAGCAAGCGGCGTCTGGGGCGACATGACCGATTTCCTCTACCGGATGCAACAGCGCAACGAACGCGCCAAACAAAGTCGCCGACAACTGGCCGAGCGCGTCAAGGATATTACTTCTGCGCTGGCGGACGGCATTATCATTCTCACCCCCGATCGGGAACTGGAGTGGTGGAATCCGGCGGCTGAAAAACTGCTTGGCCTCGTCAAACAGGATCGCGGCCAATCCATGACCAACCTGGTTCGAGATCCCCGTTTCGTGGTATTTATCCAGAGTGACGCACTGCCCCCGCCACTGGAACTAAATTCGCCGGAAGATCCCACAAGAACCTTGCTGTTTACCGCCGCAACCTTTGGTGAGGGCAATATCATCCTGGTCGTGCAGGACATTACCCGGCTGCGCAATCTGGAACAAATGCGACAGGACTTTGTGGCCAATATCTCCCATGAGCTACGGACACCCTTAACCGTGCTCTCGGGCTATATCGAAACCCTGCAGGACAATGCCGACCAGTTGCCCAAAGGCTGGGCAAAAGCATTGCTGCAGATGGGCCAGCAAACGGAACGCCTCAACGCCCTGGCCAATGATCTGGTGATGCTGTCACAATTGGAATCCAACCGGAAACCCCCTTCGCGGGCACCCATCATGCTGGATCAATTATTGCAGCAGATTGCCGAGGATGCCCGCATGGTGGCTGGTGATAACTACCTCATCGAAACAGACTGCGCCACAGACACCCCTTTCAAAGGGGAATACAAGGAACTTTACAGCGCCTTCTCGAACCTTGTACTCAATGCCATCAAGCACAATCCGTCTGGCGTGCGCGTTCAAATACGCTGCTTTCACACCGCATCAGATATCGTGGTGGAAATCTGCGATAACGGTTCCGGTATTGATCCAAAGCACCTGCCCCGTCTGACCGAACGTTTTTATCGGGTGGACCAGAGCCGCGCCACCAGTACCGGCGGCACAGGACTGGGACTGGCCATTGTTAAACATGTGTTGATGCGTCACGGCGGATCAATGAAAATCGACAGTACACTGGGGAAAGGTAGCTGCTTTCGCTGCCAGCTGCCCCTGCTAACCTGATGATATACCCGGTCAGCTTTTCCAATCCCACAGGACCGATCCCACAGGAAACAGATGCAATATCGAGAATTAGGAAACTCCGGGCTGACTCTCAGCACCATTGGCCTCGGCACCATGACCTGGGGCGAGCAGAATAGTCGGAAAGACGCGTTTCAGCAGCTGGATTGTGCCCTCGACCACGGTATCAACTTTGTGGACACCGCAGAGATGTATCCGGTACCACCAAACGCACAAACCCAGGGCTTGACCGAACAATACCTGGGTGACTGGCTGACCCACTCGGGGCGTCGCCAGGACGTGGTTCTGGCCACCAAAGTGACCGGCGGTGACGGCAACAACAGCGGTTTTGACTATATCAGAGGCGGTCCCCGGCTGAATCGTAAACAGATTTTTCAGGCACTGGACGATTCCCTGCGCAGACTGCAGACCGACTACATTGATTTATACCAGGTGCACTGGCCGGAGCGTCCCGCCAATATTTTTGGCCGCTCCGCTCCGAGTGACTACTCACTGACTGACTACACCCCCATCGATGAAACCTGGCAAGCGTTGAATGACCTGGTTAAGCAGGGCAAGGTACGTCATATCGGTGTCTCCAATGAAACCCCCTGGGGTCTGATGCAATATCAGGCGGCCGCTGACGCCGGCCATGGCGCACCGATTGTCAGTATTCAGAACCCCTACAATCTGTTGAACCGACAGTTCGAGGTATCACTGGCTGAATGGTCAATCAATGAACGGATCGGCCTGCTCGCCTACTCTCCATTGGCTTTCGGTATGCTATCTGGCAAATACCTGCAGGGCCGACGGCCCGCCAATGGTCGGCTGACACTGTTCGAACGGTTCCAGCGCTACAATCACCCCTCGGCCTTTAAAGCGACCGAACGCTATGTGGCATTGGCCAGACAGTATGATATTTCACCGGTACACTTGGCACTGGGCTTCGTTCACCGGCAACCGTTTGTCGCCTCAACCATTATTGGCGCCACTACCCTGTCACAGCTGCAGGAAAACATCGACAGTCTCACCACACCCATGAGCGAAGCACTGCTGGCGGATATTGATCTGATTCATCGGGATATCAGCAATCCCGCCCCCTGAGAGGCAGACATTGGACATACGTGTTCTCGACAGCATTGACCAGTGTGACGCCCGGGACTGGGATACGCTGTTCGACAGTGACTACCCTTTTTTACAGCACCGCTTCCTCTCTCTACTGGAACACTCAGGCAGCGCCTGTACCCAGACGGGCTGGCACCCACAACACCTGTTGCTGAGCCAGGACGGGGTCACCGTTGCCGCGCTTCCGCTTTACCGTAAAACGCACTCGCGGGGTGAATACGTATTCGATTGGGCCTGGGCGGAGGCCTACCACGGGCGCCGCCTCGACTATTACCCGAAGCTGCTCAGCGCGGTGCCATTCACGCCGGCGTGCGGGCCGCGCCTCGGACTGTTGCCCGGTATCAGTCTGAGCGATATCAGCCCAATACTGCTGACGGCGATCCAGCAACTGGCGGGGCAGCAGGGCGCCACCGGCTGGCACTTGCTGTTTCCTCACGCGCCACTGTCGGACGCTCTGCAAACGGCAGGGGGGATGCTGCGCAGCGGCGTGCAATATCTCTGGAACAACCGAGATTATCGTGATTTCACCGATTTTACCGACACGTTCTCCTCAAGAAAGCGCAAGAATATCAACAGGGAACGACACACCCTCAAGCATGCAGGCCTGCTTGTCGAACGACTCACCGGTGCGCAGATCAGTGCTGACTGGTGGGAATTCTTCTTCGTGCTCTATCATCGCACCTACCTCAAGCACAGCGGCAACAGCGGCTATCTGACCCAGGCCTTCTTCCAGCAACTGGGTCAAATCATGCCCGATCAGGTGATGATGGTCGTCGCCATGGAAGGGGACGAAAAAGTCGCCGCCGCCCTGTTCTTCCACGATCACAATAACCTCTATGGTCGTTATTGGGGATGCACTCGCGAGTACGATTTCCTGCATTTTGAACTTTGCTACTATCAGGGTATCGAATTTGCCATTGAACGCGGATTAGGCACGTTCGATGCCGGAGCCCAGGGTGAGCACAAAATCAAACGGGGTTTCGAGCCCACTGAAAACTGTTCTGTCCACTGGATCAGACACCCCGATTTTGCCGCTGCCATCGGTCGCTTCCTGAAGGAGGAGCGTCAATACGTACTCAGCTATATTCAGGAAGCCCGGCGACAGTTACCATACAAAACCGCCGATCAATAAACTCGCACCGTTCCCCTGTGGAGGAATCTATTCGTGAAAACCCCTGTCTGGTTACTGGTCTTCAGCCTGCTGTTACTGCCCGCTGCCAGTCAGGCATCCAGCAAGCTGGAAATCGATCTGTTTGTGCAAGAAACCCTGGCCGATTTTTACAAGCAGTCTTCCGCGGGCCGGGAACTGGCCTCCCGCGCCAAGGGCATGTTAATTTTCCCGAAAATCTACAAGGCCGGTTTCTGGGTCGGCGGGGAATATGGTGAAGGCGCTTTGCGAATTAGCGGCAATACCGTGGGATATTACAACATTGCCTCGGCATCACTGGGGCTGCAACTGGGCGTTCAGAAAAAATCCCAGGTCATCCTTTTCATGACCGATGACGCCTTACAAAAATTTCGCAGCAGTCAGGGCTGGGAAGCCGGTGTTGACGGCAGCGTCGCCATTGCCAACTTCGGTGCCGGGGAAGAAATTGATACCAAAACGTTCCAGCAACCGATTATCGGCTTCGTCTTCTCCAACAAGGGATTGATGTACAACCTGACCATCGAAGGGGCGAAAATAACACCCATTCAGCCCCGTTGATTCGGAATCTTCCGACGCCTACCTCCGCTGCCAGACCAGCAGACGGTTATTTGCCGGCATGGCATGGTCGTCCAGCAATGTCAGCCCGGCCTTGTCGGCCAGACGATTAACCGCTTCGAAATCGCGGATCCCCCGATACGAGGCATTCTGCTTCAGCATCTGATCAAAGCGGGCATTGCTGTCACTGGTAAATTCACCGCCATAGTTAAAGGGCCCGTAAATCACCACATGTGCACCCGGCTGCAGCAGCTTTTCCAGCCCGGCAAACAGGCTGATCACCGATTGCCAGGCCATGATATGGCAGGTGTTGGCGGTAAAAACTGCATCGGCAGAGGTCACCGGCCAGGGCTGCTGATCAACGTCCAACACCAGCGGACGGCGCAGATTCTCGGCGGGATGTTCATCAATCCAGCTGTTGATAGCGTCGTGATTCACCGCCAGGTCGGAGGTTTGCCAGATCAGGTGTGATAATCGGGGGGCAAAGTAGACGGCGTGCTGGCCCGTGCCGCTACCCAGTTCAAGTACGTGGCGGGAAGACGCCAATACCTCGTGTAGCACCTGAAAAATCGGCTGCTGATTATTTTCGCAAGCCTGTGAAAAAGGTTTCTCCGCCATCATGCCACCTGCTCCGCCACGTCCCGAGTGAATACCCATTCCCGAGCTGACGACATGGCGGACTGAAACGCATAGCCACCGAGATCGAACGCCTTGACGCCCTCGGGGTCATCAATACGCTGTTCAATCAGGTAACGGCTCATCAGTCCACGAGCCTTTTTGGCGTAAAAACTGATGATTTTGTATTTGCCGTTTTTCCAGTCCTTGAATACCGGGGTAATGATGTCGGCATTCAGCAAACCCGGCTGCACAGCTCTGAAATACTCGTTGGAGGCCAGATTCAGCAACACTGGTCGCGACATCGCCGCCAGTTCAGCATTCAGGCCATCGGTAATTTTTCTGCCCCAGAACTGATAGAGATCAGCACCGCGCGGATTGGCCAGACGGGTTCCCATTTCCAGTCGGTAGGGTTGCATCAGATCCAGTGGCCGCAACAGACCATAGAGCCCCGACAGAATCCGCAGATGCTGCTGCGCCCACTGCAGGTCGGCCTCCGAAAGACTCTCGGCCGCCAGTCCGGTGTAAACATCCCCCTTAAAGGCCAGCAGCGCCTGTTTTGCATTGCTGGTCGTGAATGTCGGCTGCCAGTTGAGATAGCGGCCAAAGTTCAGATCACCCAGCTTGGCACTGATACCCATCAACTCCGACACCTGTGGTGGTGAAAGCTGCTGCAACTCGTCGATCAGCGCCTTTGAATCCTCCAGATAAGCGGGCATCGTAAAGTCCGCTGTGGTCGATGGCGTTTCATAATCCAGTGTCTTGGCGGGGGAAATAACAGTCAGCATGGTTTATCCAATGTATGAAATCATTACAGGTTACCATGGTCTATTATACTGCGTTGATCGCAATCTGTTCGTCAGGAGAATCCATGCCCCGGGTCGTGCCACTTTTCTTATCCACGCTAATGTTGCTCGTATTCTTGAGTGGTTGTTCGGTGAACCCCGTCACTGGCAAAAGCGAGTTCTCGTTGATGTCGGCGGAGCAGGAAGTGGCAATAGGTGCCAGCAACTATGCCCCCTCCCAACAATCCCAGGGAGGCCGCTATATTATTGACCCCGAAGTGCAGGCCTATGTCAGCGGCGTGGGGAAGAAACTGGCCGCCGTCAGTGATCGTCCCGACCTGCCCTACGAATTTGTGGTACTGAACAACTCGGTGCCCAATGCCTGGGCTTTACCCGGAGGCAAGATCGCCATCAATCGCGGGCTGCTCGTGCAGCTGGAGGATGAATCCCAACTGGCCGCCGTACTGGCCCACGAAATTGTCCACGCCGCTGCCCGGCACAGCGCTGCACAGATGACCCGCGGCACCCTGATGAGCATCGGTGCCGCCGCTGTCGGTGTGGCGGGCTCAAATTATGGTCTCGGCGAAATGGGTTCACAAATGGCACAGATGGGTGCCGCTGCCTGGATGGCCAAGTACGGCCGCAGTGCCGAACTGGAATCCGACGCCTACGGCATGGATTACATGGCCCGCGCCGGATACGACCCCAGTGGGGCAGTTAAGCTGCAGAAGACCTTTGTCAAACTGAGCGAAGGTCGTCAACAGGACTTTCTCAGCGGTTTGTTCGCCAGCCATCCCCCATCACAGGAGCGGGTAGATGCCAACCGCATCAAGGCCGCGACACTCCCCAAAGGCGTCATCAATCGCGAGCTCTACCAACGCAAAATTGCCCAGCTCAAACGCGATGAACCCGCTTACAAGGCCCAGGAAGCGGCGATGAAAGCACTCAGTGCCGATAACCCGAAAGCCGCTCTCAGCGAACTGGACAAAGCCATTGCCATTCAACCCAATGACGGCTATTTCTGGGAATTGCGCGGCCATGCCTGGGCCATGCAGGAAAACATGAGCAATGCCGAACAGGCTTTTACCACTGCCATCGGTAAAAACCCCGACTATTTCAGCCACCATCTGTCTCGGGGCCTGCTGCGTTTTGAGGAGGGCAAAAAAACCGCTGCCCGCAGTGATCTGGAAAAGAGTTATCAACTGCTGCCAACGCCCTATGCCGGATACTATCTGGGTGAAATTGCACTGGAAAACGGCGACCAGAAAAATGCCATTAATTATTTCCAGTCCGCTGCCCAGGGTGCCGGTGAAATGGCCAAAAAAGCCCAGGCGCGGCTGGCAGTACTGGAACTGGCCACCGCTCCCCACAAATACATCCTCAGCCAGTTGTCCCTGACGGACGACGGCTATCTGCGCGTCACCGTTAAAAACAACAGCCCGGTCACCGTCACCAATGTGAAGCTGCAGGTCACCGAGATGGTGAATGCCTATATTGCCGGCGGTAGTTCCACCATGAATGGGCCGCGGCAGTTATCGCCGGGCCAGCAGGTGTCCATGAAAACCAGCATAGGCCCGTTCACGGATGGCAACGACGCCGCCCGCTACCGCATTCAGGTCTCGTCTGTTGAGGTAGCCGAATAAACCGATACTGGCGCGCTAAAACCCCCGGCTCAATGCCTCCACCAGAAATACCAGGGTGGAGGACAGCATCATACGCTTCGGATTGGGGCCGACCCGCACAACCCAGATCACGGCAACAACCGACGCCAGCACAAAAGGGAGGGTTGATGCCAACCCTCTCGACCCCAGCCCAAAGGCCAGCGCCAACAACCCCAGCGTAGTTGCCAACAGCACCGCTGAAACGCGATAGGTAACCACGGCTCCGTGGCGCACCGCAAAGCACTGTTTGCCCGCCTGCCGATCTGTTTCGATCTGCGGCGGCTGGTGGGAAAACAGCAACGCCGTAGCAAAGGCCGCAAACGCGCCCATCCCCAATAGTGAGCTCCAGCCAAACGGCTGTTCTGCGACAAACCACAGGCCACCAAACACGCCGGGGCCATAACAGAGCGCCGTGGCCCACTCCCCGGCGGCAGTGTAGGAAAGTGGACGCTGCCCGGCGTTATACAACACCCCCAACACCGCAAGAGGCAGGGCAAAAACCAGAATCCACAGCTGCTGGACAAACAACAACACCAGCAGCCCAAGGGCACCCCCGACTGTCAGACTGATCAGACCGTGATAAAAGGCGGTGCGGACACTGCCGTCGTGAATACGCACCCAGGAATCGTACTTGAAAGTGTCGGCGCCCAGCTGCCAGTCCTTGGCATCATTGAGCAGGTTGATACCGTGTTGCAGCAGCACCACAGCCAGGGTCGCCAACCCTAGCGCAGTGTGACTGAACGGCTTTTCCGCCAGCAGCCAGACCGCGACGCCGGGCAGTATCGATACCAGATAGACGGCAGGGTTGAGCGCCTGCCACCATCTGACCGATGAGAATTGCTCTACACGCTCAACGTTCAAACAGGCTATTGGGCCACCGCCCCGGCTTGCGGTGAATGGAAATTATCCAGGGCCACCTGAAACCAGTGGGTGTGCTGGCGCTCGGAATCGATCACCTGTTGGTAAACCGCTGCGGTGTCGGTGTCGTTCGCCGCCAGCGCCTGATCGCGGAAACGGGGATAGATATCCTGGTATTCCCGCTCTTCCACCCGAATCGCCACCTGCAATGCTTTTTCCACCACCCCGTCGGGATTCAGGGCAATCAGCTCGTCGCAATTGCTACGAATAGCTTCCAGGGCGTCGATAGCGCGCTGGGTATCTTCACCCCGTTGTGGCACACCGATATCGCTGTACAGCGCCCGCAACCAGACCGCGTGCAGCTTCTCCTCACCGGCTACTTTGCGGAACAGGGTCGCCAGCTCCGGATAACCGGCCTTGCCCGCCCAACGAGCAAACTCCGGGTACATCACCCGGTTTTCGTACTCTTCCACATCCACAAACGATGCCGCCGTCCCGGCCATATCATCAGACTGGCAGGCAGCCGCAAAGCACCCGAAAATCATCTCTTCGCTAATCTCAGCCTTTTCCATTGCTTTTCTCCGTGAAAGTCGTTGGGTTATTAACAGGGTGTAAATGGAACAGCTACATTAACCCGTAACAGGGACTGGCAACACCTTTTGGATCATATTGTGGGTGGATGACCATTGATGACTATTGAGAGTCATCGCAACTAACGCTTCCACATTACAGCGCTACCCAATCGCCGTGTTAACCGACAGCGGTAACACCCTCTATTTGTACAACACTCATGGCTTCCGAACGTTCAATAATTTTAACCATAGCGGATTGAATCGCCTCATCCTCCCGGGCATCGATGACACTGGAAAAACGCTGCTCCTGTATTTCTGCTCCCTCTTCCAGGCAGAACTTCACTGACACCCCATCCGCACAACCAGCAGCCTTGCCAAAATATTCTATGGTAATTTCCGGATAGCCCTGACGGCTCATTTTGACGCGCTTGGCTATACGCTTTTTGGACTTTTCAAGATTCATAATATTGCCCTTTAGTGGAGGGGAGTATAACGCCAGGCATTGAAGCCGATCATGAGGTTTCTAATCTGACTCCAAATCATCTGTATTAATAAGTGATTGCCAATTGCTGCTTTGACTGGTTGACGCGTTAGCGCATCAGTCTTTCCGTCAGAAACTGGCTACAGGCTTTAACCCGGGCATTACTGCGCAAATCTCGATGGGTCAGCAACCAAAGGTCCGAATGAAAATCGCGGTCAAGGGTGCCCAAGGGTGGCAACCCATCGGCGACATCATCAGGCAGTAGTGCAACCCCGAGACCGGCTTTCACCAGGGCCGCCATGCCCATCAACGTATTGGCGCGGGCCACAATGCTGACTGCTGAACAATGCTTCTCCAGCCACTGCATGGGTTTGAGTCGCAATAAAGCTCGCTCCGGGCCAATCACCGGCATGCCACTCAATGTCTTTGCCGTGTAAACCCCGGATTGGCCATGGGCGAATCTTTCCGAACCATATAGCTGCCAGGGCATTGTCATTAATTTTCGACCCACCAGATGCTCCGGAGGGTTATTGGTGGCACGAAGGGCGATATCGGCTTCCATCCGTGAAAGATTGAGATCGTCACTGTCAGCAAGGAGTTCTATCTCAATGCCCGGGTATAGTGCCCGGAACTCCGCAAGCAAGGGCGGCAGCTGGTAATAGGCAAAACCGTCGGGGCAGGTAATACGCACCTTGCCTTCCAGGGTTTGATCACCGCCGAGAATCATTCGATCCACATCGTCAATGGCCTCGGCAACCTGCTCCACTCGCACCATCAACAGCTCACCGGCACCGGTCAACTGATAGCGGGTATCCCATCGCTCGAATAGACGCACGCCGAGTTTTTCTTCCAGCCCCTTGATTCGCCGGAATACCGTGGAGTGATTGACGCCCAGTCGCTTGCGGGCACCCGTAAGACTCCCGGTTTCCGCAACCGCCTGAAAATACCGCAGATCATCCCAACTATCCATAACGATGACTCACCCCGCTCTTTTTGCATTTTTGCAAATATCGTTTGAACATAATGAGAATTATATTTCATATTTGCAACACTCATACTGCACCTGAACCCATTCACTTACAGAGGATCGCAATATGAACAAGTACGCAAACCACGGCACCGCCCTGCTTCGCATCAGCCTTGGCGTTATCTATATCGCCCACAGTCTGTACCTGAAACTGGTGGTATTCACCCTGCCCGGCACAGCCGCCTTCTTTGCAAGCCTCGGCTTGCCCGCTATAGCGGCCTACGCCACGTTTATCGTTGAGGCAATAGGCGGTATTGCATTGCTGCTGGGCTATCAGGCCCGCTGGGCGGCACTGGCATTGATACCCGTCGCACTGGGTGCCACCTGGGCCCACAGTGGTGCGGGCTGGGTATTCAGCAATGCCGGTGGGGGTTGGGAATACCCCTTGTTTCTCGCCATCACCACGGCGGTCATTGCCCTACAGGGCAACGGTAGTCTGGCATTGCAACGCAAACACGCATCAATCCACTAACCGGAACCATGCAGATGTACAAACACATCCGGGCAAACGAGCGGGGCAGCACGCTGCTGCCCTGGCTCCGAAGCTATCACAGTTTTTCATTCAACCAGTATTACGACCCCGCGCGGATGGGCTTTGGCCCCCTGCGGGTAGTTAATCAGGATTGGGTGGCTCCCGGTGGCGGCTTCTCCAGCCATAGTCACCGTGACGCTTTAATCATCAGCCTGGTCACGCAGGGTGAGATGGTTCACCGGGACAACGCCGGTCATGAACGTTTACTTGGCACCGGAGACTATCAGTATATGAGCGCAGGTAGCGGTATCCACCACAGTGAATTCAATGCCAGTGATACCGAGCCAATGGAATTTGTACAGATCTGGGTAACACCCCGCCACAAAAATACAGCACCTGCTTACCAGGTCCGCCATTTTGACGATGCGGCGGCGCTGCAGCCAATCGCCGCCGGAGAGGCGGATGTGGACGTGGATACCAAAGTCTTTCTACTGGATCAGGATATCCGTATCTGGCAACTGCAACTCAACGCCGGAGAACATCTCCAGCAAAACCTGCCCGATCAATGGCAGCGCCGGGTGCAACTTGTCAAAGGTGAAATCACCCTGGAGAACATACTGTTGCAACCCGGCGACGCACTGGAATTTTGCCCAGACTTATACCCGAATCAGGTAACGACCTATCGGGCCAACAGCAACAGTCTGGCGCTGATTTTCGATATTCCCGCACACCACCAACAGAGGACAACCCCATGAGCTCACTTAATCAAGCCGCCCTGCAACAATTGTTTACCCATGCCCACACCCACAGTCACTGGCTGGATCAAGGCATCGCCGCCGATACCCTGCGCCAGCTCTACCAGCTCGCCGCCATGGGGCCCACCAGCATGAACGCCCAACCGGGACGGTTTGTATTCCTCACCACCCCGGCGGCCAAACAACAATTGCTACCGGCACTGGCAGAGGGCAACCGCGATAAAACCCTGGCCGCACCGGTCACCGTTATCGTCGCCCACGACCCAGCCTTCTACCGCCACCTGCCGGAACTGTTCCCACACATGGAAGGCGCGGAACAGATGTATGCCGAGAACGATGAACTGGCCCAAAGCACCGCCTTCCGCAACGGCACCCTGCAGGGAGCATGGCTGATCATGGCCGCCCGCGCACTGGGACTGGACTGTGGCCCCATGTCCGGTTTCGACAACAGCAAAACCGATGAGATTTTCTTTACTGAAAATGGCTGGAAATCCAACTTTCTGGTCAACCTCGGCTACGGCGATTCGCAGAAACTCCACGCCCGAGGCAAGCGGTTGGAGTTTGAAGAGGCCTGCCTGTTGTTGTAGAACAGCCCCTCAAACTTCAGGCAATAAAAAATGCCGCTGTTCTCACGAGCAGCGGCATTCACTTATCTTACGTTCTAACTTTTAGTTTTTACTCTGACTCCAAGTATCCTGTGATGTAAATATTTTGCCTTGGGAATACTCAGTTAGCCAGAAGTGCCCGCTTGAATTATTGGTTCAAAATATCTTCGATCCAATTTAGAAATCTGTCTGCACTTCTGGTTTCGAAGCTGTCCTTATTTGGTACGTAATAGCAAAAGTCTGATTTGACCGGTCGAGTTTCAAATTGTTGTAGAAGGTTAGATTTTACAAGCCTTGTAGTGAGTGTCGTAGAACAGAACACAAGTCCATTTTCTGCCATAGCCTGTTGGATCCCGAAAAGCTCTTGATCAAACTTTTTGAGTTTAATATCAGCTCCTTCCAGGCCATTTGTTTCCAACCAAGCAGCTAGTGGAGGATCCGGTAACGATTTATTTTTCCACTCCGTTGTAAAAAGGGTAATGGGTTCATTTGACCAGGAAGGAGGCGTCATTCCATAGGCACCAAATACATTGAATGATTCATATCTGATGACATCAGAATCCTTGGCGACTGAGACATCACCGAAACGAATTGGAATAATATATGATTGGCTGTCGACCGACTCCCCAGTCGATATTTCCATGGAAATATCGGGGTTGGCTTGTTCAAATTCATGCTGGGCGGGGATCAGCACCATAGCTGCCAATGATGATGTCGTCGTTACCCTGGCCGCAGTGCCAGCCTTCATCACTTCTTCCAAGACACTGTCAATTTTTCGAAATCCCTCCGAGGTGGCTTTAGCTAATCTTTTACCTGTTCCTGTGAGTGATATCCGCCTTCCCTGTCGATGAAACAAATTTACATTTAACCGACTTTCCAGGTTGCTAATGTGGTGTGAAATGGCTGTTGGCGTCAGCGAAAGTTCTTCTGCCGCCAACTTAAAACTTCCCCGACGGGCAGCCGACTCAAAGGCTTTCAGCGCCTGTAACGATACCTGCAAACTCTATCTCCAAATCAATCACTGGTTCATCGATAGTATAGATGATTTAAACTCATCTATACGTGTAATTCTTTCGTTTGTAGCATTCGATACAGACTCACAAAATAGCGCCTGTTCTTAATTAACCAAGGTAATGGACATGAGCACATTATTACACGTCGACTCTAGCGTTAGAGCTGTGAACAACCCGAACCCGGATCACGACTCAATATCGAAAAGTATCGCTCTCCGGTTTGTTGATACATGGCGACAGAATCGTCCTGAAGATGAGTATATCTATCGTGATGTTGGAGTGAATCCGCCTGATTTCATTACCCAGGACTGGATTGGCGCGGTGTTTACCCCTGAGGAAAAAAGAACCCCGGCACAGAAAGAGAGACTGGCACTATCAGATGAACTGATAGCTGAGGTGGCAGCAGCCGATGTGATCCTGATTTCCTCACCAATGTATAACTACGGTATGCCGGCTCAGCTAAAAGCGTGGTTCGATCAAATTGTACGTATCAACAAAACCTTTGATTTCGATCTCAAACGAGGTGACTTCCCGTTACAGCCTCTACTCTCGGGTAAGACATTGATCATAGCGACTTCCAGCGGAGAGTTTGGTTTTCAAAAAGGAGGAATAAGAGAAGATTCTGGTCACCTGGCACCACACCTACGGACACTGAGTAAATATTTGGGGGTGGACACAATCTATGAGATTGCCTCTGAGTACCAGGAATTTGGTGACGACAGACACCGTATGTCAGTCGCCGATGCAAAAGATCGAGCCGAACGTATTGCGTCAGAACTTACTATTTCGAGTCTGGCTCCATCGTCAAAAAATGAGGTCGCCAATGTGTGACCCTATTGATACAGAACTTCTCATAAAGTGTGGAGAAAACGTTATTGATTTGGCTGTTGGCAATGTCAAGGCAGGTGGTTTGCCGTTTGCAGCCATTGTCGTTAATCAGAATGGAGAAATTATAGGCAAAGGGGTCAATCAAGTCGCCAAGCATCTGGATTGTACCGCACACGCTGAAATCCAGGCGATAAGAGAGGCTTCACGGAATGAAAAAACTTTTTCTTTAAAAGGAACGATATTAATTGCTTCAGGAGAGCCTTGCGCTCTCTGTTATATGGCAATCCGTATGGCTGAGATTATGAAAGTTATTATCGTATCGGATAGATATGAGGCGGAAAAACACGGGTTCGATTATCTATGGACTTACAAGTATTTCAACGCCAGCCTCTTCCATGAGCTCGAGGTTGTGACGCTGGATAATGACAGGAAATTGCTCCCATTCCAGTTAGCCCAAATCAATTTGAGTGATTAAGATTAGTAGTTTAAATCTTTCATTAATTTCCAGCTTGGTAAGCGTCATCTTACGATGAGCGCTTTAAAGAGGTTCTCTGCATAACGCCGTGGTAAGGGGCAACCGAAACGCAGTGTAGGTTGTCCCGCGCAGGCCGCGCTTTTTGCGGCCGGAGTGTACTTGACCATCTTGTTAAGCATTTACTCCTCGTAAGCCTGAATATATTCACAGAATTTGTAGCCAAGGGATGACAACCTGAAATAAGGCGTTACTCTTACACCACTTCTGTCTCCATGCAATCTTGGGGTTAATAGTTTCTTATCCATTAACTCCTGCTCATAGATTTCAATTAATTCCTGGTGCTCTAGCCCGGATGCTTCGGTAACTTCTGCAAGCCATTTAGTAGCACCGTAATGTTGATTGGCTTCGAAGGCTCCCTCCTGAACAATCTTCCATACGGTAGAAAGTAGTACAATTTCCCCACCTGAAAGATCTCTCGCAATTTTCATTAATTGCTGTGGAAGGAAGCTACTCCGATCAGATACTTCTTCAGACGCGGCGACTAGAAATATCTTTTGTAATACCTCGAAACGAACCTCATCCGGAGAGTCCTTATCAAGAAACTCAAGTAGCTCTTGTAGGCACACTTGATGTTGCTCAGAAAATTGATAATCATCCTTAACCTTTCCTTTTTCTCTATATCTATTCCACTCCTCCAGAAATGTAGATAGAAACATTCCGCCTCTCATCCTTTGGAATGTATGACTTACAGAAAGGATGAGCTCACTTTTTGAAGAAGTGGCAACGCCAGTCAGCCCTTCCGCCAGATTAGTAAGCGTTTTAACGATGATATTACTTGTATCATCCTGGAAAGGCTCAATATCTTTATTTTCACTCATAACTATCCTAGATGCTTAACGTTTGGGTTACTTGCGGCTACTCAGCGTAGCGAAGTGTTGCGCGATAATGGCGAAGCCAGCGCAACAACTAAGCGAATCAGTAAGCGTCAGGTAGACCCTCTTGTTAGTTGCATACTGGAACATTAGCAATTACATGATTAGAAATGACCGCAACAGATATACCTACTGCTATACCTATCAATATTGCCCAGATACGTTCAGAGCGCTTTTGGGCCAATTCATCAAGTTTAAAATGCCCTTCAGCCGTAATATATAGGATCTCCTTATCAAATCCTGATCCGGATACAAATTGACCTAAATATGGTTTTCCAGGACCCAGCGAAAGCATCATATATAAGAATATTGATAATTGATGTATACCTTGAGATGCGAAAGTCCTGCTACTGTCTTTAGTATCGATATTTACATATCCAGCACAAAATAATATCGCTAATGGGTGGTAGTCTCTGTGATCATTAGACTTTTTCTTAATAAGCTCACTTGCTTGTCCACAAGTAAGTGAGCCCTCGACAGATAAGGCTTTCAGTAATCTAAGTGGTTCGGAAATACTCATAGCAACTAACAGTATGTTAATGATGGCTTTGCCATCATAATAATTATTAGAGTGCATTCCTCATAATTCACAGCAATTAAAATGCACTTTTCTTAACTTATTGGTTATACAGGATTTATTTTTTCTTCCGAAAAAATCTCCTTATTAAAGAGGGCAAGCCCTCTTTAATTTTGCAGCTATTATCGGCGGGACGTACAACAAACTTCATGGATGAGGTTGGCATGGCGAAATCTCCCTTTCTTAAATTCATTGTTTGGTTTATGCAGGTTCGCAATTACAGCAAACGAATCATTGAGGTGTACCTGTGCTGTATCCAATATTTCATAGTGCTTTGTGGAAGGCAACTCTCGGGGACTTGGGTTTTTCTGATATCAAGTGTTAGCTCGTCGTCCTGGCAATGGGAAGGATGTCACACAGGAAGAGGTGAGCAGCCCCCTCAGTCATCTGTAGGAGGCTTGGACAGGAAAGCCGGGAATGGGTTGCTTTAATGAGCGCCACGCTGATGAGCACACCAACCTACTCATCAGCGCGGCATATTAGCTGGCGATGGCTTCCATTTCCTCCTCCGACCTCGCTGCTGCCCGGTGCCGACCGAGGCCATTGAAGATGGCCACAATCGCCGCGCTGATAATATTGCGGTGCACTCCCACGCCGAATATCGCCGGGCCGTCGTCGATCTGCATTTCGATATAGCACACGGCCTCCACTTCTGAACCAGTGCCCAGGGCGTGCTCGTGGTAGTCGATGATGCTGATATTCCCGCCCAGGGCTTTTACCGCCGCGTCGATGGTGCCGTTGCCAATGCCATTGACGGTTCTGGCTTTGCCCTGCTCCATAAACTGGATCTGCACTTCGGTGGCGCCCTTGTCGCCGTGGCTGTGGGTGGTGACATCCGCCTCGGCAAAACTGTAGGCGCCGCTGTCCTGCAAATACGCCTGTTCAAACAGGGCGAAGATATCGGCACTGGTGGCCTCGCGGCCCTCGCGGTCGGTGAAGGCTTTCACCACCCGGCTGAACTCGATCTGCAGGCGGCGCGGCAATTCCAGACCATACTGCTGTTGCAACAGGAAGCTGACGCCTCCCTTGCCGGACTGGCTGTTAACCCGCACTACCGCTTCGTAGCCCCGGTTCAGGTCGGCGGGGTCGATGGGCAAGTAAGGCACCTCCCAGATCTCGCCCTCCATCCGCTGGGCAAAGCCCTTCTTGATGGCGTCCTGGTGGGAGCCGGAAAAGGCGGTGAACACCAGCTCACCCGCGTAGGGATGGCGGGGATGCACCGGCAACTGGTTGCACTCTTCCACGGTGCGGCGAATGGCCTCGATGCGGGAAAAATCCAGACCGGGATGCACGCCCTGGGAATAGAGGTTCAACGCCAGGGTGACAATATCCACATTGCCGGTGCGCTCGCCGTTGCCAAACAGGCAGCCCTCCACCCGGTCGGCGCCAGCCATCAACGCCAGTTCCGCCGCCGCCACGGCGGTGCCCCGGTCGTTGTGGGGGTGGACACTGATAACAATGCTGTCCCGGCGCGCCAGATTACGATCCATCCATTCCACCTGATCGGCATAGACGTTGGGAGTGGACATCTCCACCGTGGCGGGCAGGTTGAAAATCATTCTGTGCTCGGGGGTGGGCTGCCAGATCGCGCTGACCGCGTCGCACACCTCTTTGGCCACCGCCAATTCGGTGCCGGAAAACACCTCCGGCGAATACTGGTATACCCACTCGGTCTCCGGATGCTGGCTGGTGTAGTGCTTGACCCAGCGGGTGCCCTGCTCGGCGATGGCTTTCACCCCGGCCACATCGGTGTTGTAGACGATGCGGCGGAATTGTGGCGCCGTGGGGTTGTACAGATGCACGATGGCGCGTCGGGCACCCACCACGGATGCCACGGTGCGGGCAATCAAATCCTCTCGCGCCTGGGTCAGCACCTCGATGGTGACATCCTCGGGGATACGGTCTTCCTCGATCAGGCGGCGCACGAAATTGAAGTCGGTGTCGGAGGCCGCGGGGAACGCCACTTCGATCTCCTTAAAACCGATCTCCACCAGCATCTCGAAAAAGCGCAGCTTGGTGTCCACCGACATGGGGTCGATCAGGGACTGGTTGCCGTCCCGCAGGTCGGTGCTCATCCAGATAGGCGGTTTTTCGAGGGTGCGACCGGGCCAGCGGCGGTCTTCCAACCGTACGGGTTCAAAGGGGCGGTATTTGCTGGCGGGATTACTGATCATTGCGCTCTCCGAAGGACATATTAAATGGCCCCTGAAAAAAGCCGGCAGTCAGGTTCAAAGGGTGGGGGTTGCACCCTCTGACGGTGCCGGGAGCTTTTGGCCCACTGCTTTTCTCAGGATGGTTGACAGTTTAATGCGTTAACGGCGGCATTTTATTGCTACTTGTATGGCAATTTTTATTATTTCAGCAATAATATGTTTATATAAATATTAATTGAGCAATTATATGAAACTGGACGCCTACGACCGGGCTATTCTCAGAAAGCTGCAACAGGAAGGGCGCATCTCCAACCAGGACCTGGCGGAAAATGTGAACCTCTCACCATCTCCCTGCCTGCGCCGGGTGCGGCGTCTGGAAGAAGAAGGGGTTATCGATGGCTATACCGCCCGACTGAACGCCCGACGGCTGGGATTAAACCTGATGGCCTTTATCCAGATCAGCATGGACAAGCATATCCCCGAGCGCTTCCAAGGGTTCGAATCAGCGGTTGCCAACTTCCCGGAAGTGCTGGAGTGCCACCTGATCACTGGCCAGGCAGCAGATTACCTGCTCAAGGTGGTGGTGGAGGATATGGACGGCTACCAGCAGTTTTTGCTGAATAAAATTACCCGTATCGAGGGAGTATCCGGGGTGCAATCGTCCTTTGTTTTGAAATCGCCGCAGAATACGGCAACGTTGCCGGTATGAGCGTCCAGCACGCGCTGAGATTGCTCCCGCTTATGCTTTATCGATAACCAGGACAGACTACAGCAACGACAGAATAGCCGTGGTAATCACCAGCTTTGCTATTCGAAAATTGCCAGATCAGCGTCCATACTTAACCCAAGCGCCCCTACTCAGCCCAGCGGTTATCGTTCAAGCAGAATAGCCATGACATTGACCGACCTCAGAACCCGGATTCAGCGAACCACCGATGCCGACGAGCACGGTTGTGTCGAGCAATTGCTGGCGGCCTTCCCGCTCAGCGAGACGCAGCAACAACAATCGCTTATTCAGGCCCGCCAATTGGTAGAGAGTTGCCGTAAGGCAACCGAGGGTAAATACCTGCTGGATGCCTTTTTACAGGAATTCGGCCTGTCCAATCGCGAAGGCGTTGCCCTGATGTGTCTGGCGGAGGCACTGCTGCGGGTGCCGGATGAGGCCACCGCCGACAAGTTGATCGCAGAAAAAATCCGCGACGGCAACTGGGCCAATCACCGTGGGCACTCGGACTCCCTGTTCGTCAATGCCTCGGTATGGGGTCTGATGCTGACCGGTGCGATACTGCCCCTAAGTGAAGAGATCACCACAGATACCAGCCGCTGGATGAAACAACTGGTGAGCCGACTGAGCGAACCGGTGGTAAGACGGGCCATGCTGCGGGCGATGCAGATGATGGGCAGCCACTATGTGCTGGGCCAGAGCCTGCCCGAAGCCATCGCCCGAGGCCATCGCCCGAGGCCACGACGAAGCCCTGCCGAATACCCGGTTTTCCTTCGATATGCTGGGTGAAGGTGCCCGCACAGAGGCGGATGCCCGTCGTTATTTCGAGGCCTATGCGTCCGCCATTGAAACCATCGGCAAAGCCAACCCGGGTGATACGCCCCTCAACGCAGACGGCATTTCGGTGAAACTGTCCGCCCTGCACCCTCGCTACCAGTTCAGCCAGCGGGACTTGGTGATGAGCGAGTTGCTGCCGCGCATCCGTGAGCTGGCCATGACTGCCCGACGACATCATATCGGCCTGAGCATTGATGCCGAGGAAGCCGCCAGACTGGATCTGTCCCTTGATATCTTTGAGGCACTGGCGCGGGATCCAGCACTGGCAGACTGGAATGGCCTGGGCTTTGTGCTGCAGGCCTACCAGAAACGTGCCCCATCTGTGGTTCCCTGGTTGATCAAACTGGCGGGAGAAACCCGTCGCCAATTCATGGTCAGGCTGGTGAAAGGCGCCTACTGGGATACAGAGATCAAACTCGCCCAGCAGCAGGGACTGACCGACTACCCGGTGTTTACCCGCAAGGTTCATACGGACCTTTGTTACCTGCACTGCGCACAACAGCTGCTCGCGGCACCGGAAGCGCTCTATCCGCAATTCGCTACCCACAACGCCCAGACTATCACCGCCATTCAGCAGCTGGCTGGCGATGCCCCCTATGAATTCCAGCGGCTTCACGGTATGGGTGAGGTGCTGTATCAGACATGGCAGCAGCAACCACAAACGTCTCCATTGCCTCCGGTAAGGGTTTACGCACCGGTAGGTGAGCACCGCGAACTGCTGCCCTATCTGGTAAGGCGTTTATTGGAAAACGGTGCCAACAGCTCGTTTGTCAATCACCTGCTCAATGACGATATTCCGGTGAATTCACTGGTGCAGCCCCTGCTTCCTCAGGTATTGACAGTCAATCCGCACCGCCACCGATTGATCCCCCTACCCGCCAATATTTACCGCGTCACAGGCGAAGAGCGGCGCAATGCACCGGGCATGGACCTGAATAATCCGCTGGTAACCGGGCCCTTGATAGCGGCACTGAATGAAGTCACCACCCCACTGCACGCAGGCCCCATAGTGGGTGGGGAATTGCAGCAGCGGGATTCGCAGCCGATTATCTCCCCCACCGATGGCACCACCGTAGTGGGCTATTGCACGATGGCCAATGATGACGATGTGGCTAAAGCCCTGCAGCAGGCAGCCGCAGCACAGTGGGAATGGAACCAGCGCGGCGGGGCAGCGCGGGCCGAGATACTGGAACGGATGGCCGATCTGCTCACAGAACAACAAGTACCGCTACTGAAGCTGATTGCGCAGGAAGCAGGACGCACCATTGCCGATGCGCTGGCGGAGGTGCGCGAGGCGATCGACTTCTGCCACTATTACGCCCTGCAGGCCCGCTACCGGTTTTCCAGGGGTATCGATCTGCCCGGCCCCACCGGAGAGAGCAATCAGTTCAGCCTCGAAGGCCGCGGCGTGTTTCTCTGCATCAGCCCGTGGAATTTCCCGCTGGCGATTTTTACCGGACAAACCGCTGCGGCATTAGTGGCGGGCAACACCGTGATCGCCAAGCCCGCCCTGCAGACGCCGCTGGTGGCCGCCAAAGTCACAGAATTGTTTCATCGGGCTGGCGTGCCTGCCGAGGTGCTACACCTGTTACCCGGAGAGGGCGCAAAACTGGGTGAGCGGTTGTTGCCGGATCCACGGATTGCCGGTGTTGCCTTTACCGGGTCGACCGCGACGGCCAAAACCATCCAGCGACAGCTGGCCCGTCGGCCCGGTGCCATTGTGCCGTTGATTGCAGAAACCGGCGGCCAGAATGTCATGCTGGTGGATTCCACCGCCCTGCCGGAACAGGTGGTGGACGATGTGATTTATTCGGCCTTCCTCAGCGCCGGGCAACGTTGCTCGGCGCTGCGAGTGCTGTTCATTCAGGACGATATCGCCGATGGCCTGCTGACCACACTTACCGGCGCACTGCAAACCCTGAAAATCGGTAATCCGGCAGTACTGGCGACCGATATAGGTCCGGTGATTGACGGGCGCGCCAGGGATAGTCTGATGCGCCACATCGAGCGAATAAGTCGGGAAGGCACCTTACTGGGGAGTCTGACAGCGGAGCAAATACCCTCGCGAGGGTATTTTGTGGCGCCGCACCTGGTTGAGATCGACTCACTGGCGCAACTGCCGGAAGAAGTGTTTGGACCAATCCTCCATGTAATTCGCTATCGCGCCGCAGAGGTTGACCGGGTGCTGGCGCAAATCAACGACAGTGGCTTTGGCCTGACACTCGGTATTCAAAGCCGCCTGAAACAGTTTGCCGATTATGTGTTCAGCCATACCCGGGTGGGCAATACCTATATCAACCGCAACATGGTAGGCGCCGTGGTAGGCAGCAATCCCTTTGGCGGCTGCGGATTATCCGGCACCGGCCCGAAAGCCGGAGGTCCCCATTACCTGATGGCTTTTGCCACCGAGAAAACCCGCACGGAAAATACCACTGCCCGTGGCGGCAATACGGCGTTGTTTTCCCTGCCGGATGATTAACGGCGGGCAAAACTCGGTTGGCGTTTTTCCCGTCGCGCCAACAAACCTTCTTTCAGATCCCCGGAGCGGTGACAGTGCGAGGTAACAGCGAGCGTCCTGGCGAGGTCAAGATTACCGTCTGCCATCTGATCGCAAAGCTGCTTCATGGCGGCAACCGTGGTCGGTGAGAGGGGCGTCAATGTGTCAACCAGTTTCGAGGTTTCCACCTCAAGCTCATCCTGAAGCACCAGATGCGTCAGGTAGCCAACCCGCAACAGCATTTCCGCATCCAACACTTCCGCCGCCACCAGAATACGCTTGGCCGTGGTGACACCCAGACGTTTCACATAGCGGCGAATCCCATTCGGTGGATAGCAGAGACCGATTTCGGCAGCAGGCACCTTGAGCCGCATGCCGTAAACACCTATCCGGAAATCACAACACAAAGCGATTTCCGAGCCGCCTCCGTAGACACTGCCATTGAGCGCACAGATGACCGGCATGGGCATGGCTGTTAGGCGATCGGTGAGCGTCTCAAATTTTTCACCGGTCATATCACCTGATGTCATCTCTTCCAGCGATGCACCGGCACAAAAGGTTTTCTCCCCCTGACCGGTAACCACCAGAACCCGGATATCCCGGTTGGCGTCTACCTGATTCAGGCAGTCGATAAACAGATCAATGCCAGCGGCAGTCAGTGAATTGTGTTTGGCTGGGTTATTGAGAAGGATGCGAGCTACTGCTCCGTCCATGGATAGCACAACCGGGGCGTCCAAATTGCTCATAGTATTGGGCTCTTTTAGTAGGGGTCAGGTGGGTTCGGCATAGCGTTGTTTGATGCCTTCGACAGCCGCGTGATAGACGTTGCGCATTTCTTCACGACAACTGATGTTCATGTTCAGGTCACGCAGCAAACCATCCGCGATACCGTAAATCCAGCCGTGCACTGTCAGCGGCTGACCGCGGGTCCAGGCATCCCGGATGATATTGGTTTTACAGACATTGACCACCTGTTCAATAACATTCAACTCACAAACCTGATCAATGACCCGGTCTTTATCGGCATCATCGGTAAGGTAGGTCTGATGGATATACTGCACATCCTGAACATTCAGCAGCCAATGGTCGATCAATCCCAGATTTTGCTTCATAACGGCGGCTTTAACGCCGCCACAGCCATAGTGACCAGTCACTATCACATGCTTGACCTTGAGATATTCGACTGCGAACTGCATCACCGACAGGCAATTGAGATCGCTGTGCACCACCATATTGGCCACATTTCTGTGGACAAATAATTCACCGGGCATCAGGCCGACGATCTCATTGGCTGGCACCCGGCTGTCGGAACAGCCGATCCACAAATACTCCGGCGTTTGCTGTTTTAAAAGCCGTTCAAAAAAGGTGGGGTCTTTCTCTTTCTGGGCAGCGGCCCAGGCAACATTTTTCTCGAACAGTTCTTTCACTGAACCTACTCCGTAGGGCTATTTCAGCAGACAAGTGTACGGTCAGTGGCCACACAAAAAAACCGGATTTTTAGTCCGGTTTTTTAAAGTGAGTCTGGCCGTGTCGCTACGGTGATTCAATCGGGATTGCGATGCCGGATATCCCGGCCCTGAACCAGATAGACAATATGCTCACAGATATTCTTGGCGTGGTCACCAATACGCTCCAGAGAACGCAGTGTCCAGAGAATATTCATGGAGCGTGAAATACTGCGGGGGTCTTCCATCATGTAGGTGATCATTTCACGCAGGGCAGACTTGTAATCCATATCCACCTGACGGTCTTCTTTCATGGTGGCGATAGCGGATTCTGCATCAAAGCGGGAAAAGGCATCCAGTGCATCATTGAGCATCTTGCGCACACAATTGCCAATATGGCGCACCTCGGTATAACCTCGGGGCGCACTGCCCTGCTCGGAGAGCAGAATCGCCATTTTGGCAATTTTGTTGGCTTCATCACCGATCCTCTCCAGATCCCGGAGCGTCTTGGACACGGCGAGCACCATCCGCAGATCACTGGCAGCTGGCTGGCGCCTTGCAATCAGTGTGGTGCAGGTGTCATCAATGTCCATCTCCATAGAATCTATTCTGGATTCCACCTCCATGACCTTATCCGCCAGGGTGCTGTCGGCATCCTCCAGGGCGCGAATCGCATCGGCGACCTGCCTTTCCACCAGGCCGCCCATTTCCAGCATGCTGGTTCTGATTTCTTCCAGGTCATCATTAAATTGCCTGGAAATATGTTGGTCGAGATTCAAGTTGTCCATCCTCAGCTCCTTAAGGGCCTGTTCACAGCCATTGCATTGCCGCTGTTGTGGTTAAAACAGTGCCAATCACGGCGTGGTGAGCGTACTTTGGTGGTGCCAAAGTAGCGAGCCACAACATAGAGTGGCGCTTTTTTTGCCGCAACCCGAAGGGCTGGGGTCATTTTTTCGCCCAGCGTCGTTATCACTCGCTTATATAGAACCACTATACTTTTCTCCTGCTGCCTTGCCGGACAAAAAAATGGCCTCCAGCAGCGATAATTCAATGGGTGTGAACAGGCCCTAGCCAAAGCGTCCGGTGATATAGGATTCCGTCAGCTCGTGTTGCGGCTTGGTGAAGACGGTGTCTGTGTCGTTCATTTCAACCAGCCAGCCAAGGTGGAAATAGGCGGTGCGCTGGGAAACCCGGGCGGCCTGTTGCATCGAGTGAGTAACAATGGCAATGGTGTAGGATTCGCTCAGCTCCCTGATGAGCTCTTCGATCTTGGCGGTGGCAATCGGGTCCAGAGCCGAACAGGGCTCATCCATCAATACCACTTCCGGGCTGACGGCAATGGTCCTGGCGATGCACAACCGCTGCTGCTGCCCACCGGACAGACCCGTCCCGGGAGAATCCAGGCGATCCTTCACCTCGTCCCACAACCCCGCCTTGCGCAAGCTGTTTTCCACAATCTCGTCCAGATCGGTCTTGCGATTGGCGAGACCGTGGATACGCGGACCGTAGGCAACGTTGTCATAAATCGACTTGGGGAAAGGATTGGGCTTCTGAAAGACCATCCCCACCCGGGCGCGCAGTTCCACTACATCCAGCTTCGGGTCATAAATATCCTGATTTTCCAAGTGCAGGCTACCCTCCACCCGGCAAATATCAATGGTATCGTTCATCCGGTTCATGCAGCGCAGAAAGGTGGATTTGCCACAGCCGCTGGGGCCAATCAGTGCCACCACCTCGTTTTTGCCGATATCCAGACTGACCCCGTGGATAGCCTGATCCGTATCATAAAATACATTCACATCACGCATACGCATCTTGGGATCATCCACAAAGGGTGCGCCAACGGTTTTTTCCGGAATGTACAAGTTTTCTTCTGTCATCATATGCTCTTGTGCAACGACCCTGCGGTCCACTTGCACAGCATCCTGAAACACATTCATTTTTTCTGCAATATCCATGTTGTTTCCTGTCAGTTACCAGCGACGTTCAAGGCGTTTGCGCATGACGACCGCCAGGGTGTTCATTGTGATCAGAAATGTCATCAGCACCATGATGGCGGCTGAGGTCATGGTGACGAACGATTGTTCGGGGCTACTGGCCCAGAGAAAGACCTGGACCGGCAATACGGTGGCGGCATCCATTGCACCGGTGGGTAATTCAACGATGAACGCCACCATGCCAATCATCAGCAGCGGTGCGGTTTCACCCAGTGCCTGGGCCATACCGATGATGCCACCAGTCAACATCCCCGGCAGCGCCAGCGGCAGTACAAATTGCAGTACCACCTGCATTTTTGAGGCACCCAGCCCCATCGCCGCCTGCCGAATACTGGGGGGAACCGCCTTGATCGCTGCCCGGCTGGAAATAATGATGGTGGGCAACGTCATCAACGTCAGAACCAACCCGCCCACCAAGGGCACCGAGCGGGGCATACCGAACAGGCCGATAAATACCGCCAAACCCAGCAAACCGAAGATGATGGAAGGCACCGCAGCCAGATTGTTGATGTTCACTTCGATAAAGTCAGTGAAACGATTCTTCGGGGCAAACTCTTCCAGATAGACGGCTGCAGCAACACCGATCGGGAAACTCAGCGCCAACGTCACCAGCATGGTAAAAAATGAGCCCAATATTGCCCCGAGGATACCGGCCTGTTCCGGTTCGCGGGAATCGCCCCGGGTAAACAGGGAGTGATTGAAGCCTGCGCGAACCTCGTTACTCTGCTCCAGCTCCAACACCCAGGTCTGCTGCTGGTCACTGAGGCGGGCCGTCTTGCGCTTTGCCTCACTGCTCTTCAGAAACATGTCTGCATCATCATCGAGCTGCAACCACAGTGTGTGGGTCTGGCCGAGCAATTCCGGCTTGTTTTCCAACATCTCGCGCAGTCGATAGCCTGCGGCAGTGCTCACCAGTGCAGTCAGTGCGCGCCTGTCTTCGCGCCCTTCCACGCCGGGAAAGCGCGCCTTAAGAGCCTCTCGAACAACCGCTTCGTAGTTGCCGTACTGAAGTTGTTCCAGATCCCGTGGATCGTCTATTTCCAGGCTTTCCGGGTCAAAGGTAATTTGCAGTGCGACGGAATATTCGTAAAACGCCCGGTAACCCTTGCCGATGATATCGGTGAACAACAACAGCAGTGCCAGCAGGCCAATGCTGATGGCACAGATACCATAGGCCTTGAAGCGTTTTTCTGCCCGATAGCGTCTCGCCAGCGTTTTGCGTACCTGTTCAGTGGTTACACTCATACTTTAATCCTCCTGCAGCCGAGTCTACTCGTACTGTTCCCGGTATTTCTTGACGATGTGCAGAGCGACCACATTCATCAACAGGGTGGTAATAAACAGCATCAGACCCAGGGCAAACGCCGCCAGTGTTTTGGCACTGTCGAATTCCTGATCCCCGGTCAGCAGGGTGACAATCTGTACCGTAATGGTGGTCACCGCCTGCAGGGGGTTGGCGGTGAGATTTGCCGCGAGACCGGCCGCCATCACCACAATCATGGTTTCGCCGATGGCTCTTGATGCCGCCAGCAGAATACCGCCCATAATGCCCGGCAGTGCCGCGGGGAAAATCACCTTTTTGATGGTTTCCGAACGGGTGGCACCAAGCCCCAGAGAGGCATCCCGCATCGCTCGGGGTACCGCAGTAATCACATCGTCAGACAGGGACGAGACAAAGGGAATCAGCATAATCCCCATCACCAGCCCCGCCGCCAACGCAGATTCAGAGGCGACAGACAGGCCCAGTGACTGGCCGACATCACGAATAAAGGGTGCCACGGTGAGTGCGGCAAAAAAACCGTACACAACCGTCGGCACCCCGGCGAGCACTTCCAGCGCGGGCTTGGCAAACGAACGTACTTTGGAGTGGGCATATTCCGCCAGATAAATGGCCGACATCAATCCCACCGGAACCGCCACTATCAGGGCAATGGCGGAAATCAGCAGGGTACCGGCGAACAACGGCACAGCACCAAAGGCACCCTCCGAGGCCACCTGGTCCGCACGCAGCGCCATTTGTGGACTCCAGTTGAGCCCGAACAGGAAATCCGTAATCGGCACCTGACCAAAAAACCGGATCGATTCAAACAGCACAGAGAACACGATACCGACTGTGGTCACCACCGCCAGCACGGCACAGAGCATGAAGATGACCAGCAATACCCGTTCCACCTGTTCACGGGCTGGCATTCTTGCGGAAACCCGCAGCCAGGCCCAGGCACCACCCACCATGGCCAGTACAATCACAACAACGGCCATAGCCATGGCACTGATCGATTGCAACTGGTTTAGTCGTCCGGCGGCGTTAGCCACGGCAGCATCCACAAAGTCTCTCGGCAGTGCACCACTGGCCACATTGCCAATCTGGCTGAGCATGAGGTTGCGTGCAGCCCCGTCCACCGGTTGCAGCTCAGCGGGCAGACTGTCCAATACCATGATACGGATCAGGGTCTGATCAAATACCAACCAGAAAACCAGCACAATCAGTGCCGGTAGCGCGCACCAGATGGCAGAGCGCATGGCGTAGTAAAACGGTAGTGAGCGCAGATGGCGAATACCACCCAACGGCTGGGCAACCTGCAAGGCCCGGTGGCGGCCCATGATGAAAGCCGTAACAATCATCGCCGCAAGTATTAATAATAACTGTCCGGTCTGCATGAACTGCTCCAGTATTATTTTTCCACCTACAACCGTTTAGCGGTGGGAATTTCTCAATACCCAGGGACAAGAAGGCCCGACGTGTTTTACGCCGGGCCCACTGTCGCTAGTCAACCTTATTCAAACTCTTTGCCGGTCATACTATTGAGTGACTTGGCATTTTCCGCCCATTTCATGCGCTCAGTTTTTGGTGAAGGTATCAGGCCCTTGTCTGCCAGATAGCCTTCGTCACCCCAAGTGCGATCATGGGTGAACTCTTTCACGTATTCCTGGATACCGGGAATCACACCAACGTGGGCTTTTTTCACATAGAAATACATGGAGCGTGCCATCGGGTATTCACCACTGCCCACTGTTTCCATGTTTGGGCTGACACCTTTGATTTTTACGGCTTTCACAATGGAACGGTTCTGATCGAGGAACGAGAAGCCGAATACGCCCAATATATTGGGTGAAGATTCCAGTTTCTGAATGATCAGGTTATCGTTTTCACCGGCTTCGATGTAGTGGCCATCTTCGCGAATACTGCGACAGACCGACTTGTATTTACTTTTGTCCTGACCTTTCATCGCTTTCAACCAGGGGAAGGTCTTGCAGCCACCTTCCACACCCAGTTCGTTGAACGAATCACGGGTGCCGGAAGTGGGCGGCGGACCTACCACTTCAATCTTCACATTTGGCAGTGCCGGATTGACGTCTTTCCAGGTTTTGTAGGGGTTGGCTACCAGCTCTTCTGTGCCGTTCGGATTTGGCACATCTTTGGCCATCGCCAGGTACAGATCACGCAGGGAAATATCGAGATCCGGTCCTTTTACGGAATTGGCAACTACCAGACCGTCATAACCGATCTGTACTTCGGTAATGTCTTTAACACCGTTGGACTTGCACAGCTCAAACTCGGACTGCTTCATACGGCGGGAAGCATTGGTGATATCGGGGTGCTGGGTGCCAACGCCCTGACAAAACAGCTTCAGTCCACCACCGGAGCCGGTGGATTCAATTTTAGGGGTCGGGAAACTGGTATTGCGGCCGAACCGTTCTGCTACCACAGTGGCAAAGGGGTAGACGGTGGATGAACCGACTATGGAAACGGTGTCACGAGCCATTGCTGGCACACTGGACAGAGCCAGTGCTGCAGCGAGTACTAATTTATGGGTATTTTTCACGTTTGCCTCCAGGGCTGATCATTAACATCGGGACTGATGCTAGTGGTCTATCGTGACAACTCTATGAATCTTGTATGACAGTAATGTGACAACCGTCAGATCCCATAACACAGACAAGCTTCCGATTGCATTTGCCATAAGCTTCCCCACCAACCATCTCAGGTTTGTTCTGGTCGCGACCCGCCCTGTCTTATAAACTGTGTAACGGTTGCGAGAGATAATAAAAATGCCTCGATTGATACAATTTCTGGAACATCTGGCCAGCGGTATCGACTGTTTTACTGAATGGACCGGCAGATTGGTGGCCTGGCTGACCCTCGCCATGATGCTGTTGACCTGTCTGGTGGTGGTCATGCGCTATTTCCTGCAATCCGGCTCGATCGCCCTGCAGGAGTCGGTCACTTATTTTCATGCAGTGGTTTTTCTGCTGGGTGCCGCCTTTACACTAAAACGGGGCGGACACGTTCGCGTGGATATTTTCTATCAACGTTACAGCCCACGCATGAAAGCACTGGTGGATGCACTGGGTGGACTGCTGTTTCTCATCCCGGTATGTATTCTGATACTGCTGTTCTGCTGGGAGTACGTCACAAACAGCTGGGCAATAAGGGAGGTCTCCAAGGAGGCGAGCGGTCTGCCGTGGGTTTATCTGTTAAAAACCCTGTTAATCCTGATGCCGATCACCCTGCTGTTGCAGGGTATCGCGGAAGTGATCAAAAACCTGCTATTTTTCTTTGGGTTGAGCCAAGCACACACCATTGATCATCAGGAGCACCTGCTCTGATGGTTGAATACATTCCTGTACTGATGTTTGCCGTGGTCTGCCTGATGCTGATGGCTGGCTACCCGGTGGCATTTTCGCTGGCGGGTACCGCACTGATTTTTGCCATGGTTGGCACCGCCACCGACCATTTTGACATGTCCTTTTTGCACGCCCTGCCCAACCGTTTATACGGCACGATCGACAATACCACCCTGATCGCTGTGCCCCTGTTTGTGCTGATGGGCGTCATGCTGGAAAAATCCCGACTGGCGGAGGACTTGCTGGACAGCATGGCCCTGCTGTTTGGCAAGTTCAAAGGGGGACTGGGTATTTCGGTGGTCGTGGTAGGTATGCTGCTGGCTGCCAGCACCGGGATTGTCGGTGCCACGGTGGTCGCCATGGGACTGATGTCCCTGCCCACCATGTTGAAACGCGGTTACCATCCGGCGCTGGCCACCGGCTCCATTTGCGCCACCGGCACCCTGGGGCAGATTATTCCCCCATCCATCGCCCTGGTTCTGCTAGGCGATATCCTGTCCAGCGCCTACCAGCAGGCCCAGCTGGGAATGGGTATTTTTAACCCGAAAACAATCTCTATCGGGGATCTGTTTGTGGGCGCGATTGTGCCCGGCCTGTTACTGGTAACCCTTTACATTCTGTATCTGATTGTCATCTCACGGCTTAAACCCGAGCTTGCACCAGTGGCTGAGGTGGACGGTGAGTCCAGCCTCTCGGCTGCCAGATTGCTGCGCAGCCTGTTACCGCCGGTGGTGTTGATCGTTGCCGTACTGGGTTCGATTCTCAGTGGTGCAGCCACCCCCACGGAAGCGGCCGGTGTAGGTGCCATGGGGGCCACCCTGCTGGCACTGGGGCGTCGACAATTAACTATCAAAAGATTGCGGGATGTCACTCAGTCCACCACAGAAGTTACAGCGATGGTGTTCCTGATCCTGATTGGTGCCGCGATATTTTCCCTGATCTTCCGGGGTTTTGGTGGTGAGGAGTTGATGGAGGACCTGTTCACTCGCATTCCCGGCGGGGTCGTCGGCGCTACGCTGGTGGTCATGGTGGTGATTTTCCTGCTGGGTTTTATTCTCGATTTTATCGAAATCACCTTTGTCGTCGTGCCCATTGTCGGACCTATTTTGCTGGCAATGGGACTCGATCCGGTGTGGCTTGGCATCATGATCGCTATAAACCTGCAAACCTCTTTTCTGACACCACCCTTTGGCTTTGCCCTGTTCTATCTGCGCGGTGTGGCACCGCCCTCGGTGGCAACTCGCGATATTTACCGCGGCGTCGTGCCTTTTATCATCATTCAATTATTGCTGATGTTAATGTTGGCCATCTGGCCTGCGCTGGCCACCTGGCTACCATCCATTGTTTTCTGAAATCCGTACAGGGTTTAATAATAAGGAGTAGAGCTTGACTGAAATCAATCAACCACCGGCACCCCGCGGCGAACTCACCCTGCAGACGATAGCCATGCCCAAAGACACCAATTCCAGTGGTGATATTTTTGGTGGCTGGCTGCTCTCACAAATGGATCTCGGTAGCTCCATTCTGGCCCAGCGGATTGCAAAGGGTCGCGTGGCCACGGTTGCAATCAGTGAAATGTCGTTTCTTCGACCGGTTCCGGTTGGTGCCATTGTCAGTTGCTACTGTGAGTTGATGCAGGTCGGCAGCAGCTCCATGACCATCAACGTTGAGGTCTGGATCAACATTGAATCCACCAATGAGCCCGCCAAGGTGACAGAGGGGCAATTTGTTTTTGTTGCCATCGACGAACGGGGCAAAACCCGCACGGTCAGCAAGGACAAATAAAAAAGGTATTGGCTGATAACACCAATACCTTTCCATGTTTATGTGTGGGGACGCAATATTGCCAACCGGGCAATTGGCCTGAAAGTGCTGAAAAATGCCTATTGCTGCTGCCCGGCTTCTATTTTTTCAAAATATTCCGTGAGCTCCTGAAAACCACCAATATATTCTTTGCCATGAAATATTTGCGGTACCGTATTGACCGGCTGGCCAATGGTTTTGGCGAGGTCTGCCGGGCTGATCCCCTCGTCGTGGATATTCACATAACGGTATTCCAGCCCCTTTTTTTCCATCAGTTCCTTGGCGCGTCGACAGAAACCACAGGCATCGTGGCCAAAAATAGTAAAAGGTTGCATAGTGTTTCTCCTGTTGGAATCAGATATTCATAGTAAATACTTTAGCTTTCGACCAACAATAGCTACAGCTAATTATTGCTATACATAAAATAGCTATAGACAATTATTGGTTTACTAATTCCTCGCGCCACCCCAGCATTTTCAGCAAGACCAGGATCGCGGCCGCCGCCAGCAAATGTTTGAGGGTATGACCGCTAATAAAGGTGGTTGCGGCTAAAATCTGCTGGTCCAGATACTCCGTCAACTTTGCCAGGCCGTAACAGAACAAAATAACCAGAATATCCCGGCTTCTGGTAAATCGTGATCGGCTGATGGCCATCAACACGACCATGCAGAGTATCGGCAAAAACTGCACCAGCAGGTAAGGCCGCAGGTCGCCCCTACCCAGCGTCTCTGTGATATGCCAGTAGATAACGGATCCTGCACCGGTCAACAACAGTGGATAAAAAAGTATTTTTTGCAATGGACGGCCCAAATATTCAGCAAATAACGCCGTGATCAGGGACATAAAAACAACGGCCATTGGCAGACGGTCCCAGAACAGTGTCTGATTGGTGGGGTTGAGATGAAACCAGATCGAACCGATGCCGGTAAAAATAACTGCTGTGAATAGCGTCAGATAAACCGGTGTCACGGAACAATTATCGTGCACCAGTTGCCTTCTCCACACCATCACAACGCCACAGATGCCGAGCAGAATAAGCGGCAGATTGGACACAACATTCCAGAAGTTTTTTATGCCTAGCAGCATTCTTTGGTCAGCAAACTGCAAATATTTTTTCGGCTGTGCTACGGGTTCTACCAATAAAAAAAACAGGGCCGAAACGCTGACCAGTATAAGTAGCAGGAACGCAATTTTTTTATCCATGGCATGAGCACGTTTTCTGGTGTCCTTAAGCCCCCTGCCGCACAGGAGCACCTACGAGGGCGTCGCCAGGCAAGGATAATATCCCTGAGCACACGCCCCCGGTAAACAGCACGCTTCCCTTAAACCCGACACAGGGTTTTGATATACCTTCAGGACGAACTGTATCAACCTTCCGCTATACCTGCCCAGAAACCGGCGCTGCACAGTCGGCGTCAATAAAGCCCTTACTATTCGGGGGTTGCAGCCTTATAATTGCCGACTTTGCATGCCATGGGGGAACTCAGTTGTCACAGACTACACCGGATGTTTCGACATTCCAGGGGCTTATTCTGTCTCTGCAACAGTTTTGGGCAAAGCACCACTGCGTCATCCTTCAACCACTGGACATGGAAGTAGGTGCGGGAACCTTCCACCCGGCAACTTTCCTGCGCGCCATTGGCCCCGAAAGCTGGCACAGCGCCTATGTGCAACCCTGTCGCCGCCCCACAGACGGCCGCTACGGTGAAAATCCCAACCGACTGCAGCACTACTACCAGTTTCAGGTTGTCCTGAAACCGTCCCCCGATAATATTCAGGAACTGTATCTCGACTCCCTGCGTCAACTCGGCATTGATACCAATATCCATGATATTCGATTTGTGGAGGATAACTGGGAATCGCCCACGCTGGGCGCGTGGGGACTCGGTTGGGAAGTGTGGCTGAACGGCATGGAAGTGACACAGTTCACCTACTTCCAGCAGGTGGGTGGCCTGGAATGTTTTCCTGTCACCGGTGAGATCACCTACGGTCTCGAACGGATTGCCATGTATTTACAGGGTGTGGATAGCATCTATGACCTGGTATGGACCGAGGGACCGGAAGGCCGTGTCACTTACGGGGATGTTTTTCACCAGAATGAGGTGGAGATGTCAGCTTTCAACTTCAACGAGGCGAATGTGGATTTTCTGTTCCACAGCTTCGACGTTTACGAAAGCGAAAGTCAGCGGTTAATTGAAAAAGGCCTGCCACTACCCGCCTATGAAATGGTCATGAAGGCCTCGCACGCCTTCAATCTGCTGGATGCAAGGCATGCCATTTCCGTCACCGAGCGGCAACGTTTCATTCTCCGTGTGAGAACCCTGGCAAGAGCCGTGGCACAGGCGTATTTCAACTCACGTTTGGCACTTGGCTTCCCGCTGGCACCACCGGTGCTTGCCAATCACGTTAAACAGCTGGTAGCAGAGGCTCAAACATGAGTTCAGATTTTCTTGTTGAAATTGGCACAGAAGAGCTCCCGCCAAAGTCACTGTTGAACCTGTCAGAGGCTTTTCGGGAGGAGATTGTAAATCGCCTTTCCGGACTAAAGCTGAATTTTGGTACCGTTTCCTCATTTGCATCGCCCCGTCGCCTGGCAGTGGTAGTTCGCGCACTCGATCCGATGACCCCCGGGCAGCAAACCATCAACTGGGGGCCACCCAAATCTGTTGCATTCGATCAGGCTGGCATACCAACTCGCGCCGCCCAGGCCTTTGCCGAAAAAAACAACTGTCCGCTGGCTGCCTTGGCAGAAATGATTGAGCACGATGGCAAACAGGAAAAACTGTGCCACAGGGCAAGCCAACCGGGTCAATCAACCACTGCCCTGCTGGGGGATATCGTGTCCGGCGCCCTAGCGGCACTACCCATTCCAAAGCGCATGCGCTGGGGTACACGCCGCGAAGAATTCGTCCGGCCCGTTCACTGGATTGTTATGTTATTCGGTAACGATGTTGTCAATACACAGATAATGGGCCTGCCCACCGGAAACCGAAGTCGCGGTCACCGTTTCCATGCCCCCGATGAAATCGTTATTGACAGTCCGGCCAGCTATCGTCAGCAACTGAAGCAGGCTTACGTGTTGGCAGACTTTGATGAACGTCGCCATTTAATTCGGAAAGGCGTCCACGCCGCCGCCAAACAAGCCGGCGGCCATGCAGCTATCGATGACAATTTGCTCAATGAAGTGACCGCTCTCAATGAGTGGCCCGTACCATTGGTGGGCCATTTTGAAGCACGCTTTCTCGACGTTCCCGCGGAAGCACTGATCTCTTCCATGAAATCTCACCAGAAGTATTTTCACGTGCTGGATGACAGCGGCAAGCTGATGCCGATCTTTATTACCGTTGCCAATATTGAGAGCACTGAACCCGAGCAGGTAATCCGCGGCAATGAAAGGGTGATACGACCACGCCTGTCGGATGCGGCCTTCTTTTACGAAACTGACCGGCAAACCACGCTGGCCAAACAGCGCGAGTCACTTCGCAGCATTGTGTTTCAGGCGAAGCTCGGATCGCTGTTTGACAAAACTGAACGGGTTGCCAGTCTGGCCCGGGCATTATCGGAGACAACCGGTGCCGACGGCGCGCTGGCATTTCGGGCCGGGGAACTGAGCAAGTCGGATCTGGTTAGCGAAATGGTCGGTGAGTTTGACGACTTACAAGGAACCATGGGCCACTATTATGCAATCCACGATGGTGAAGACCCCGAAGTAGCCAATGCACTTTTTGAACAATACCTGCCCCGTTTTGCCGGTGACATCATTCCCACCACCAGAACCGGGATTACCCTGGCGATCGCCGACCGCCTCGATACCCTCGTTGGTATCTTTGGTATCGGGCAACCGCCCAGCGGCTCGAAAGACCCCTTTGCCCTGCGCCGGGCAAGCCTCGGCGTATTACGGATTATTGTCGAACACAAAATCGATATTGATCTCAGGGCAGCACTGAATCTGGCTCTTACCCAACACATCGACACATCGACGCTGGTGGAGAGTGCTGACCACATTAATAAGCAAGTGCTCACTTACATGCTGGATCGCTTCAAAGGGCGATATGAAGATGAGTATATCCCTGCAGAGGTCTTCCAGTCTGTCGCTGCGCGACAGCTCAGCAACCCGCTGGATATTCATCTGCGGGTAATGGCTGTACACACCTTTAACCAACTTCCGGAAGCCGAGGCACTTGCTGCCGCCAACAAGCGTGTGTCCAATATTCTCTCCAAACAATCCGATCTGCCGGATGGCAGGGAAGTGAATACGGCCTTGCTTGTCGAACCCGCCGAACAGACACTCGCCACAACACTCACGGCACTGACCGGTGCAGTCGGCCCACTCCTTGAAACCCGGGATTACACCAGCGCGCTGAAGGAGCTGGCAAAATTGCGGGATCCAGTCGATCAGTTTTTTGATGAGGTCATGGTCATGGCGGAACAGTCAGAAGTTCGCATGAACCGCCTTGCGCTGCTACAAAAGCTTCAGGCATTGTTTCTGAACATAGCGGATATTTCCCTGTTGGTACCGGCCAAGTAAATGACGAAGCTGGTTATTCTCGACCGGGATGGAGTCATCAATCAGGACTCCGATAATTACATCAAGACTGTCGATGAATGGATCCCTCTGCCCGGCAGTATAGCTGCCATAGCCAGGCTTAACCGGGCCGGTTATAGCGTCGTCGTGGCTACCAACCAATCCGGTATTGGGCGGGGGCTGTTTGATCTTGATGACCTGGAAGCCATGCACGAAAAGTTGTCCGGGCTACTGGCACAACAGGGTGCCGAGCTGGCGGGAATATTCTATTGCCCCCATACACCAGAGGATCACTGCCATTGCCGAAAGCCGGGGCCCGGGCTTTTCGATGCCATTGCCAGTGAGTTTGGTGTATCACTGAACGGTGTTCCCCTGATCGGCGACAGTCTGCGGGATTTACAGGCTGGCTTGAGTCACCACTGCACCCCCATTCTGGTACGTACCGGCAAGGGTACCGCCACGGAAAAAAAACTGCCTTCGCAACCGGAAATCGAGTTACAGCAAGCGCCAGTTTTTGATGATTTGAAACAGGCTGTGGATTATTTACTGGCCCAGGACACAGGAATTTCTTATGAATAAACCAATTATGTTCCTGCGTTCAATGCTGTTTTACCTCCTTTATATGCTGATAGTCTTTGTATTTGGCCTCATTTCTACCATTTCCGGGCCTTTTCTAGGATACCTGAATCGTCACCGTCTACTCACTACAGCCGGTATGCTGATTAACCGCGCACTCGGCCTCACCTGCGGTATTAACGTCCAGGTAGATGGTCTGGAAAATGTTCCTCATACCCCCTGTGTTATCCTCAGCAAACACCAGTCAACCTGGGAGGTTTTTTTCCTGCAGCGGCTCTTTATGCCCGTCAGCACCATCCTGAAACAGGAGTTACTGAAAATACCTTTTTTTGGTTGGGGTATCCGCCTGATGCACCCCATTGCCATTGATCGCACCAACCCACGCCAGGCCATGAAGCAGGTTATGCAGCAGGGCACACAACGTATCAGCGAAGGGAATCGGGTGGTTATTTATCCAGAGGGGTCCCGCATCCCTTTTGGTAAAATTGGCAAGTATGGCCGAAGTGGCGCCGCCCTGGCGATTGCAGCGGGTGTGCCCATCATTCCGGTAGCCCATAATGCGGGCTATTGCTGGCCAGCACGGCAACTGATGAAACGATCGGGTACGATCCACGTCATTATTGGCAAGCCCATTCTTGTGACACCGGAGAGCAACAGCCAGGCTGTGACAGAACAGGTCAAGGACTGGATTGAGACACAGCAGCTAAAATTGGCCGACCAGTAAATTTCCATCACAAGCTGTTAGATTTTCTACCCATACTCTCCTAGACTGAATGGTGTGACTGTCCACAACCAGTGTGGGTTTTATGCATGAAAAATATTGATAAAGGCGCTTATATTGGAGAGGATCGGCGCAAAGAGCAGCGTCGGAAAAACCCCGATAGACGAGATGACATTCGCTTTGAACCCAACAAAGAAGATCGCAGGGAAAATCGTGGTCGGCGGAAAACGGATGGCGATGTCTGGCGGGATCACGAAGAATAGCTCGCCCGGGATACGGGTAAGCAGATTATAAAAAACCCGACTAAAAGTCGGGTTTTTTATTTAAAAATCAATCAGTTATACATCAAGGTTGGTTACTGACAAGGCATTGGTTTCTATAAACAGCCGACGTGGTTCCACCTGGTCACCCATCAGCGTATTGAACATCTGATCTGCAGCAATCGCGTCTTCAATCGTCACTCTGAGCATTCGACGGGTTTCCGGATTCATGGTGGTATCCCAAAGCTGTTCAGGGTTCATTTCTCCCAGCCCCTTGTAGCGCTGAACATTGTAACCGCGGCGCGATTCGCCCATGAGCCAGGTAAGGGTTTCACTAAAACTGGTGACCGGTTTGCTACGGTCGCCCCGCTGAACATACGCGCCCTCTTCAATCAGGCCATGCAACTGTCTGCCCAATGCGACGATCGCACCATATTCCCCCGAGGCAAAAAATTCATGGTTAAACCGGTAATTGGTCGGCACACCATGGGCAGTCAACTCAACGACGGGCAAAAAGGTATGTCGTTCGGGGTCCTCAATGACACTTACCTTGTAGCGGTGGCTACCGGCAATATTGTCCTGTTCAAACGAACCGGCCAGTTTTTCACTCCATTGCTCGACAACTGCCCGATCTGAAAGTTGACGAGACTCAAGGGCCGGGGTATCAATCAACTTTTGCAGAACGCTTTCCGGATAAACCCGCGACATGCGATCGATAATATTCATGACACGACGATAGTCGGCAACCAGGCTTTCCAAGGCAGGGCCGCTGATTGGCGGGGCTTCCGCCGTCACATGAAGACTTGCCGATTCGAGGGCAGACTGTGTCAGAAAGGCAGTCAGAGACTGGTCATCTTTAAGATATTGTTCCTGTTTTCCCTTGCTGATTTTGTACAGCGGCGGTTGAGCGATATAGATGTGTCCCCTTTCCACCAGCTCCCGCATTTGACGGAAGAAAAAAGTGAGTAACAGGGTGCGGATGTGTGAACCATCGACATCGGCATCCGTCATGATCAAAATCGTGTGGTAACGAAGCTTATCCGGATTGAATTCTTCCGTACCAATACCACAACCCAGAGCAGTAATCAGTGTGCCCACCTCAGCACTCGATAACATTTTATCGAAACGGGCTTTTTCTACATTGAGGATTTTCCCCTTCAGGGGAAGAATGGCTTGAGTTCGGCGGTCCCTACCCTGCTTGGCCGAGCCTCCCGCAGAATCACCCTCCACAAGGTACAGCTCGGAGTAGGCCGGGTCTTTTTCCTGGCAGTCTGCCAGTTTCCCAGGCAATCCGGCGATATCCAAAGCACCCTTGCGACGAGTCATATCACGGGCTTTACGCGCGGCCTCTCTTGCCCTAGCGGCATCCACCATTTTATTGACAATACTTCTGGCATCCTGGGGATTTTCCAAAAGGTAGTCCATAAAATTGCTGCCCATCTCTTGCTCAACAGCGGTTTTTACTTCTGAACTGACCAGTTTGTCTTTTGTTTGTGAGGAAAATTTTGGATCGGGCACCTTAACAGAAACAATCCCCGTCAGCCCTTCCCGGGCATCATCCCCCGTGGTATTCACTTTGGCGTTTTTTCCGAGCCCCTCTTTTTCGATATAGGTATTGAGGCTTCTCGTTAAAGCCGCCCGAAATCCAGCCAAATGGGTACCACCATCGCGTTGGGGAATGTTGTTGGTATAACAGAAGATATTTTCCTGAAAACTGTCATTCCACTGCAGGGCCACCTCGACACCGGTCCCATCCTCACGCTGAACGTCAAAATGCATGACCTGATTAATCGTGGCCTTGTTGGTGTTCAAATATTCCACGAAGGCCTTGAGTCCACCCTCATACTGATAGATGTCCTCTTTACCGCTCCGCTCATCAAGCAGCACAATACGCACACCTGAATTCAGGAATGACAGCTCCCGGAGGCGTTTGGCCAAAATTTCGTAATGAAACTTGATATTGGTAAAGGTCTCTGCGGAGGGGACAAAGTGGATCGTCGTGCCGGTTTCAGTTGTATCACCCACCACCGCTAGGGGCTCCTGTGGCACTCCGTGGCGGTAAACCTGTTCATAGATGTGCCCACCTCGCCTGATAGTCAGCTTTAGTTCAGCTGACAAGGCATTGACCACTGAAATCCCAACTCCGTGCAACCCGCCGGACACCTTATAGGTATTGTCGTCAAATTTCCCGCCAGCATGAAGCACCGTCATGATGACTTCAGCTGCGGATACACCCTCTTCGTGTAATTCCGTGGGTATCCCCCGACCATTGTCTGACACCGAAATAGACTCATCGGGATGGATTATTACCCTGATTTCTGAGCAATGGCCTGCAAGTCCCTCATCAATGGAGTTATCAACAATTTCAAACACCATGTGGTGTAAACCGGTACCATCATCAGTATCGCCGATATACATCCCCGGGCGTTTTCTTACAGCATCAAGGCCCTTTAGAACCTTGATACTGGAAGAATCATAGCTATTTTGTTCATCAGTCATGGGTAAAGCCCCTAACAATCATGTTAATTTCTGGATGTAAATTACTCAGTGCAATGATCTTCCCGAACAGAACCCTGTTCCACGTGGAACAACCTAAGTTCGCTTGTTGACTCAGACCAGAGATCCAGAAGATCCCTACGCTCTACGCCAGTAACGAATATCTGAGCACCAAGAGCACTAAGCTTTTCACAAACCTGCTGTCTGTGTTTTATATCCAGTTCTGCCGGTAGATCATCTATCAAATACAAGCCAGACTGACCGGTTTTGTTGTAAAAAAGATAACCTTGTGCAACTTGCATAGCTGTCGCCAGCACTTTTAGCTGCCCTCGGGATAGAATATCGCTTACATTCTGCTTCTTTATCCTGATCCGTAAATCTGCGCGGTGGGGGCCATGATGGGTAGTTTTTAGCAAGCGATCTCTCGGGCGATCTTTGAGCAGCACCTCGGCCAGACCCACCGCTTCATCCCAGCCAGGATAAACAGCAAAATCCACATCACCCAAACCCTCAGACAGCTCACAAGCCACCTGTTTGACTATGGGCAACAAATCATTGAGATAGGCATTTCTCGAGGTGTTTATCTGTTGTGCGAGATCAACAAATTCAGTATCCCATACAGCCAACATCTGTTCATCTATTCTATCATGTCGCATTAGTGAATTGCGTTGTTTGAGTACACGCTGGTAGCGTCGCACCAACTGTTTATAATTGTGTTCCACGTGGAACACGCCCCAGTCGATAAAGCGACGCCGATATTGTGGCCCACCTCCAATCAGGTCAAAGCCCTCAGCATTTAAAAGCAACAAAGGCAAAGTTTCCGCAAGAGCAGAGGCGGCGGCGATTTGCTGTCCACTTATTTTGAATAAAAAATCGCCCTGGCGGCCGCGAGAAACCCCTATCGGAGTTGAAACACCGGAAGATTCCCGCAAACCATATGCGGTACATACCTGCTCTTGGGTATTTATGACGGTGTTGAGAACACGGCTTCGGAAGGAACGGCCACGACCCAACAGAAAAATCGCCTCCAGAATGCTGGTTTTGCCGCTACCGTTGGGGCCGTGGAAAAGATTCACCTGCGGAGAAAGGGTCAGCTGAATGTGCTTCAAATTCCTCAACCCATGCACATGCAGCTGTTTAAGATACATTGATTACGTCTATTGCTATACTCGGGCCAATCACGCTACAGGCGCATCGGCATTACCACGTAGACGGCGCCCTCTACCGTAGGGTCTTCTATCAATGCACTGCTATTCGCATCGGACAAAGTAAAACGAACCTCATCCCCACGTAATACATTAAGCACATCAATGACATAGCTGACGTTAAAGCCTATTTCCAATTCACCAGCATCGTAGTTAACGGCCACGTCTTCCTGGGCCTCCTCCTGCTCCGGGTTATTCGCGGTCAATGTCAACAGGCCATCACTGAGGAGTAAACGCACACCGCGGTATTTTTCATTGGAAAGGATCGCAGTGCGACTAAATGCCTGCCGCAGCTCCTCCCTCCGACCGATGAGTTGTTTATTGCCCCCCTTGGGCAAAACACGCTGATAGTCAGGATAGGCGCCATCAACCAATTTTGAAGTAAAACGAAATTCTGGTGTTGAAACCCGTATGTGGTTATTGCCAAGTACGACTTCAACCCCAGCATCTTCAACGAGCAGGCGGGACAGCTCCAAAACACCCTTGCGTGGGATAATGACCTGTATCGCGTCGCTGTCGAGATTCTCCAGGGGGGCGTCACGCATGGCCAACCGGTGACCATCGGTTGCAACCACCCGGACTCGGCCTTCACCGACCTCAAGCAGCATGCCATTCAGGTAGTAACGTACATCCTGCTGAGCCATGGCAAATGCTGTGCTATCCAGCAATTGTTTGAACGTGTGCTGGCTCAGGGAAAACTCCCTGTTACCAGGACCATCTTCTACACTCGGAAATTCATTTGCCGGCAGTGTTGACAGGGTAAAACGGCTCCTACCACTCGTAACGGTTGCACGACCCGCATCCACCGAAATAGTCAACTCTGCACCCTCGGGCAAGGAACGACAAATATCCATCAATTTTCGACCGGGCACCGTGATTTCACCGTCTATAACCGGACTATCACCCAGATCCAGATAACCAAGAATCTCCACCTCAAGATCCGTTCCAGTTAACGATAAACGACCGTCACTCAATCCAATCAGCACATTCGATAGGATGGGTAAGGTCTGACGTCTTTCAACAACGCCAACCACCAACTGCAGGGGCTTAAGAAAATCTTCTCGCGATACGGTGAACTTCATTAGCTATCTTCCAACAAGTAAATAAGGCCGGTTATCTGAGGGTTACTATTATGATCTATCCTGGATTCCGGGAACAGTTTTTGTCATCAGACAATCAGGTGGTCAATGCCCGAAGTAGTTGCTTGAAGTCCTCACCTATATCACGACTCGTTTCCTGCAACTCCTTGACCTTTCGGCAAGCGTGGAGGACCGTTGTATGATCCCTGCCACCGAAGGCCTCCCCTATTTCCGGCAAGCTGTGATTCGTCAGCTCCTTGGCCAACGCCATTGCTACCTGTCGTGGCCTGGCGATTGACCGGCTTCTGCGCTTTGAAAGAAGCTCAGACAGTTTAACCTTGTAATATTCAGATACCACCCGTTGGATATTATCAATGGTCACCAGCTTGTCCTGCAGGGCAAGAAGATCCCGAAGAGATTCACGAATAAGGTCTATATCTATTGCTCTACCGGTAAAGTGGGCACTTGCTATAACTCTTTTTAGAGCACCTTCAAGCTCTCGCACATTTGACCGGATACGCTGGGCAATAAAAAAAGCCGCGTCGGTCGGCAGCTCAACCTTTGCCTGATGGGCCTTTTTAATAAGAATCGCTACGCGGGTTTCCAGCTCCGGTGGCTCTACCGCAACAGTCAGCCCCCACCCAAAACGGGATTTGAGGCGCTCTTCAAGACCATTGATTTCTTTTGGGTAACGGTCACAGGTCAGTATCATTTGCTGACCGCCCTCAAGAAGTGCATTGAAGGTATGAAAAAACTCCTCCTGGGATCGCTCCTTGCCTGCAAAAAATTGGATGTCATCAATCAACAAAGCATCTACGGAACGGTAGAAGCGCTTGAAATCGTTGATAGCATTTAACTGCAATGCCTTGACCATATCCGCAACAAAACGCTCAGAATGCAGATAAATAATCTTTGCATTGGGCTTCTGCAGGCGCAGCGCATTACCCACTGCATGCATCAGGTGAGTTTTCCCCAACCCAACACCACCATAGATAAAGAGGGGGTTGTAAGAACCACCGGGGTTTTCGGCAATCTGCTTCGAAGCAGCCAGTGCCAGCTGATTTGATTTCCCTTCTACAAACGAAGAAAAGGTAAAAACCTCGTTTATATTGCTCTGGTGATTCAGGCCACCCTCAATACCACTGTTTCTGGTGGCTGAATGTGTTTGTGGTCGGGGTGGAACACTAGCTGCCACCGGAGCTGAAACAGCAGCATCAACCTCAACCTCAATATCAGTAGATGCCTGCGAAATAGCTACACCTCGTTCCCTTTCCAGGACCCCTGATTCTACGGTTACAGCACATCGCTCTCCGCAAACCTGCTGATAAATATCGACAATTCGATCAAGAAATTTGTCCGACACCCAATCCTTCACAAAACGATTGGGTGCCAGCAGACAGACACTGTTTGGGGAGGTCGACCCTGTAGGTTGTGAGGTATCGAGTCTTAGCGGCCTTATCCAGGTATTGAATTGTTGTGCCGGCAACTCTTCTTGAAGATAGCCAAGACACTTTTCCCATAAAATTTGAGCCAAACCAAACCCCTTCTTAGCTTTGTAGGCGGCACGAAAATGCGGATACTTCGTGTTGTTTTTATGGACCCAGTCTAGCGATAAAATGCCCAGTTATCCACACCTATCTGGCATTACCTTAACAGCGAAATAATCAACTATATTGATATTTATCAGTAAGTTATGTAATGCAATAGGTTTTATGTTATACACAGAAAAATAGTTTGCAATGGTTGTTTTTTAATCAGAAACTGTGGGTAACCTGTTATTAAAATGTGTGTTTACTGGGGATTTGCTGTCAAATAGATCAAGTGGGCAGGCGGCGTTATTGGCCTGCAGTGATTAATGACTGTCCGTCCCAAAAAAGTCATTTTCCGATGCAAAAACTGGAAAAAATTTCACCCAGCAGATCATCCGAAGTAAATTCACCTGTGATTTCGGCCAGGCACTGCTGGGCCAAACGCAAATCTTCGGCAAGCAACTCGCCCGCACCAGCCTCATTGAGTTGTTTTTCACCACTACACAAGTATTGTTGGGTGCGCTGCAAGGCATCCAGGTGGCGCCGTCTGGCGGTAAAACTCCCCGCCTCGCTACCCGAATAACCCATGCAGTGCTTGAGATGATCAACCAGGTAATTCAGCCCATGGTTCTGTTTGGCTGACAGTGTCACTACCGGATGCCCCTGATTCTCAGTGATCCCCACCTGAATGCCTGACGTATCCGCTTTATTCAAGATGAAACTGATATTTTCGGCCTGCGGAAACCTGCTGAAATACTCCGGCCAGTTCTTTTGTGGATCCAGCGAATAGGGTTGGCTGCTGTCCACCACAAACAGAACCCGGTCTGCCTCTTCTATTGCCTGCCAAGCGCGACGGATACCTTCCCGTTCAATCGGGTCACCAGACTCGCGCAAGCCCGCCGTGTCGATGACATGCAGTGGCATCCCATCGAGATTGATTTCTTCCCGTAATAAATCCCTGGTGGTCCCCTCTATATCAGTGACTATTGCACTATCCCTACCCGATAGTGTATTGAGTAAACTGGACTTGCCGGCATTGGGCTTACCTGCAATAACGACCGTCATACCCTCTTTCAGCAGGGCACCCTGTTTTGCTTGATCAAAAACCCCATCAAGCCGGGTAACGATCTCATGCAAATCTGTGCTGACCCGACCATCAGCCAAAAAATCGATTTCTTCCTCGGGAAAATCAATGGCCGCTTCCACATAAACCCGCAGAGTGGTCAATGCCTCCAGTAATTGGTGGATCCTTGTGGAAAAGGCCCCCTGCAAGGAGCGGACTGCACAACGGGCAGCCTGCACTGAGGTGGCATCTATGAGATCGGCAATGGCTTCGGCCTGGGTCAGATCGAGCTTGTCATTGAGGAAAGCGCGCTGTGAAAACTCACCGGGCAAAGCGAGTCTGGCACCCAGCTCAACGGCCCGCTGTAGCAGCAGATCCATGATAACCGGACCACCATGCCCCTGCAGCTCGAGCACGTGCTCCCCGGTAAAGGAGTGGGGCGCAAGAAAATAGATCGCCAGACCGCGATCAATAACCTGATGATTGCCGTCGTGAAAGTCTGTAAAAACAGCTTTGCGGGGTTCTAGACTCTTCCCAATTAACCCATCGACAAAGGGACCCAGTGCGGCCCCCGAAATACGTATCACGCCGACCCCACCGCGGCCTGGTGGAGTCGCCACTGCGACAATAACATCCTGATCGTGACAGGGGCTGTTCATATATCACCAAAAAGGCTCCCGGAGGAGCCTTGAAGTATTTATTTCTTTTTCGCCGAAGTCGCTTCTATCTGACGGGTGATCATCCACTGTTGAAGGATCGAAAGAAGATTGTTTACTGTCCAGTAAAGCACCAAGCCGGCCGGAAAAAACATAAAGAAAAAAGTAAAGGCAATTGGCATCATTTGCATGATTTTTGCCTGAGTAGGGTCTGGAGGCGTGGGATTCAATTTCTGTTGAATGAACATGCTGGCACCCATGAGCAACGGCAGGATAAACAGCGGATCCTTGACGGATAAATCCTGAATCCAGAGTATCCAGGGTGCATGTCGCAACTCCACACTCTCAAACAACACCCAATAAAGCGCAATGAAAACTGGCATCTGCACCAGGATTGGCAGGCACCCACCCATGGGATTGACTTTTTCGCGTTTGTACAGGTTCATTGTCTCTTGGGAGAGTTTCTGCCGATCATCCCCGTAGAGATCTTTCAGGCGCATCATTTCTGGCTGCAAGCGACGCATGTTCGCCATGGAACGATAACTGGTAGCTGACAGTTTATAGAATGCCGCCTTGATGAAGATGGTCAAAAGAATAATCGACCAACCCCAATTTCCTATCAATTCGTGCAGCTGATAGAGCACCCAGAACAGCGGTTTGGAAACCCACCAGAGCCAACCGTAATCCACGGTCAAATCAAGGTAAGGGGAAATCTTTTCCAACCTGTATTGATCCTTGGGACCCGCGTAAAATTCGGCCTTGAACTCTCCGGTAGTACCGGGTTCGACTGACTTCTGAGGAGAAGTAAAACCAATGGCATAAAGATCCTGGTTACCAAGCTGACGCAGTGAAAAGGTGTTGGTGGTTGATTGGTCCGGGATCCAGGCACTGATGAAGTAGTGTTGAATCATTGCAACCCAGCCACCTGTCAGGCTGTCTTTAAAAGGTTTCTCAGCGAGATCACCGAAATCGAGCTTTTTGTAGTTTTCCTCCGTTGTGCGCAGTGCTGCACCAACATAGGGGTTCATCCCCATTCCAGTAGCCACCTGGGGCTCATGGCTGTCGCGCTTGATCTGGCCAAACAAACCCGCCTTCCAGTTATCAGTACCCCGATTGTCGACCAGATAGCTCACCCGAATCAGGTGATCGCCCCGGCTAAAGGTGAACCGTTTGGTAATGGTCACGTCATTTTGCTGGAAAACCATGTCAACCTGGAGTTGGTCAGCATCTCCAGCGAGTTGATAGTCATTTTTTGCAGCCTTGAAGAGCGGGCGCCCTTCTGTGTTATCTGTGCCGTCGACGCCGATCAGACCACTTTGTGCAATATAAGTCGTACTGGCGGTCTGGTTGAGCAACACAAAAGGCGAGGAATCCTCTTCCAGCTCCGTCAGATGTTCTGGCAACGCCACCCGAACAATATCGCCACCCCGGGTGTCAATCAGCACATTGAGCACATCTGTGGATACAGATAACAAACGGTCTGTCGTCGTTTCAGATGTTGCCGATTCAACGGGTGTTGACGTTACCGGGGAAGTATCACTTTGTAGTGCAGGTATTTCGTTATCAGCAGAAGCGGGTGTTACATCACTGGGTGTTTGTGCCGTTTCCGGAGCTAAAACAGTTTCTTCAGAAACAGCACTCTGATTTTCCTGCTGAGAACTCTGAAAGGTGTCCCACTCAAGAAACAACAAATAAAGCACTACCAGCATGCCAGCTATCAGTAATGAACGTTGCCAATCCATAGTCATTTAACTCTTTTCTTTTTCAGATTGCGGAACGGGATCATAGCCACCCGCGTGAAAGGGGTGACACTTTAACAGACGCTGAAACCCAAGGTAGACCCCCTTTGAAATACCATGCACCTTGATGGCCTCTTCTACATAACAGGAACAACTGGGATAAAACCGACAGTTTTTTCCCAGCAGAGGGCTTATCAGGTACTGATAGCCCCTTAGCATAGCCAATAATAATGAACGCATGATTACTGTTCTGCCTGAAGCTTTCGTGATAACCGTCGCCAACTGTTTTCCAGTAGGTCGGTTTGCTCCCTGGGTGTCAAACGATCCATGCCTTGACGTGCCAGAAATACGATATCGAGGGAATCAAGGAGACTTTGAGAGTGGCGAAAGGTTTCACGAACGACTCGCTTTACACGATTGCGATCTACCGATCGACGAATGTTTTTTTTTGCTACCACGAGACCGAGGCGTGGCTGGCAAAGCCCGTTGGGCTTTGCCAGCAATAAAAGATTGGGATGTGCAACTTTGTAACAGGTATCAGAAAAAACAGCCTGGTAAGCCCGGGCTGTTAATAGACGCTTGTTTCTGCCAAAAGAACTCTCGGGCACAGGACTGCCCTGGTCGAGGGTAACAATCAGGCTGCCAGACGCTTCCGGCCCTTGGCCCGGCGGCGGTTTATTAGCTGGCGACCATTTTTTGTTGCCATGCGTGCACGAAATCCGTGGGTACGCTTGCGCTTCAATACACTGGGCTGGAATGTTCTTTTCATGGCGTACTTCCTTAAGCTGGCCTGTTACCTTCAAAGGGCGGGGGATTTTAATGAATATCCGGTGCCAGATCAATCAAAGATCTTCCCCGGAAGCAAATAACCTTGGAGCAAACTTACCCACAGGCTGGCCAGTGGTTCAGACCCGGTTATCCACACCTGTGTTAAAACTGTGAGTAACTCAAGGGAAAATTCGGTGGATTACCTATGAACAGAATTGTGGGTAACTCATTATAAATAACGCCTGTGCACAACTGGCATTTTCGCCCACAGGTTACACAAAGAAAAAAAGCCCTCTAAAAGCAACTTACCAAGTGTTTTTAATCGCATTTAATGCATTGATAATAAAAGAATATTTTAATCTAACTACAGAAAAGACGTTGTATATATATAACTACTATTTACTAATATCTATATAAAGAAAAGATACTTTATCTATTTTAATAATTGCCTGACGCCCGACTGAACATAACACCTGATGCAGGGAAACCGTGTGCACTGTGGGAGCAACGAAACGGTTAATTTTTAGACAATTTACTTTATACTCCCCGCCCTTGCTCCAAAAACCAGAGAATAGTCTTTTGCCCATGTATTACCCGGAAAAGTTCGATGTCATTGTTATTGGTGGCGGCCACGCCGGTACCGAAGCCTGCCTGGCTGCGGCTCGAATGGGCTGTAAGACCCTTTTGCTCACACATAATATTGAAACACTAGGACAGATGTCCTGTAATCCGGCGATAGGCGGGATCGGCAAAAGTCATCTGGTGAAAGAAGTGGATGCCCTGGGCGGTGTCATGGCTAGTGCAACGGATCTCAGCGGCATTCAGTTCCGAACCCTCAATGCTCGAAAAGGCCCGGCTGTCAGGGCAACCAGAGCCCAGGCAGACCGTATTTTATACAAGGCAGCGGTTCGCCAAGTTCTGGAAAACCAGCCCAATTTGTGGATTTTCCAGCAGGCAGCTGAGGATCTGATGATGGCCGGCACTCGGGTGAGTGGTGTGGTAACGCAGATGGGATTGCGTTTTGAGGCGAAAACCATTGTTTTGACAGCGGGTACCTTCCTTGCCGGAAAAATTCATATCGGGATGGAAAACTATGCCGGTGGACGAGCCGGGGATCCACCGGCGCTGGGATTGGCGGCAAAGCTCCGGGAATTGCCCTTGCGGGTCGATCGGCTGAAGACCGGCACGCCGCCAAGAATCGATGCACGAAGTGTCAATCTTGAAGGACTACAGGTCCAGTGGGGCGATACGCCGGAACCTGTCATGTCGTTTCTCGGAGATGGTTCTCAGCACCCGCGGCAAACCTGTTGTTACATTACCTACACCAACGAGCGCACGCATGAAATTATTCGTGGTGGAATGGATTGTTCACCGATGTATACCGGTGTAATTGAGGGTGTTGGCCCCCGTTACTGCCCTTCGATCGAAGACAAGGTGGTCCGTTTTGCCGACAAGCAAAGTCATCAGATATTCATCGAACCAGAGGGGCTGACAACCCATGAGCTCTATCCCAACGGTATTTCAACCAGTCTGCCTTTTGATGTGCAGATGGAGCTGGTTCGCTCAATAGCTGGCTTTGAAAACGCGCATATAACCCGGCCGGGTTATGCCATTGAGTACGACTATTTCAATCCACAGGATTTGCAGTACTCATTGGAGAGCAAACATATTGACGGATTATTCTTTGCTGGACAGATAAACGGCACGACGGGGTATGAAGAAGCTGCGGCCCAAGGCTTACTGGCTGGTTTGAATGCCGGACTACAGAGTCGAGACATGGCGCCATGGTGTCCGCGACGCGATGAGGCCTATATCGGCGTGCTGGTAGATGACCTCATTACTATGGGGACGCATGAACCCTATCGGATGTTTACCAGTCGTGCAGAATACCGACTGTTGTTGCGGCAGGACAATGCGGACATGCGGCTCACCGAAAAAGGGCGGGAGTTGGGATTGGTTGATGATCAGCGCTGGCAGCGCTTCTGTGAAAAAAGTGAAGCGGTAGCACAGGAGCAGCAGCGATTGAAGAGTTGCTGGATCCAGCCTGGCAGCCCCCAAGCAGCAATGATTGCAAAAAAAACCGGCTCTGTGCCAATGCATGAATACAGTCTTTTCGAGCTATTGAAACGGCCGGAACTGCATTACGACGATATTCAATCACTGGAGAAAGCGCCATTGCACATTGCCGGGGAGGTGGCGGAACAGGTGGAGATAGATGCCAAGTATGCCGGTTATATCGCACGCCAGCAGGAAGAAATTGCTCGCATGCAACGCCAGGAAAACACCCCGATTCCTGCTGATTTTGATTTCAGTGCAGTCAAGGGATTGTCTAACGAGGTGAAACAGAAACTGATAGCCGCACGCCCGGATACCTTGTCGAGGGCCTCGCGCATACCGGGTGTGACACCAGCGGCAATATCCCTGTTGCTGATCTACCTGAAGCGAAAATCAATGGTTGAAAAGAAGATCGCCTCCTAGATGTCAGGTCGGGAACAGATATTCCGGGATGGGCTGCAGGCTCTGGGTTTACCCCTGGAGGATGGGCAGATCGACACGCTTTTTGCCTACTTGGCTTTATTGCAACAGTGGAATAACGCCTACAACTTGACCGCCATTCGCGACCCAAAAATGATGGTTACCCATCACTTACTGGATAGTCTGAGTATTGCTACACATGTAAAAGGGGAGCGTATCATTGATGTGGGAACAGGCCCCGGGTTGCCTGGAATACCGCTCGCGATATGCTTCCCGGAACGCCAGTTCATCCTGCTCGATAGCAATGGCAAAAAAACCCGCTTTCTCTTTCAGGTAAAAACCACACTTGGTTTGGGTAATGTGCAGCAACTGCAGTCCCGCGTAGAAAACTATCGCCCGGATCAGCCCTTCGATGCCGTCATCAGTCGCGCATTTACCAGTCTGGCGGGCATGATCGAGAGCTGTGCCCATCTGTTGTCGAAGGATGGGCGTTTCTATGCTATGAAGGGGCAATATCCTGAGCAGGAGTTGAGCGATCTGCCAAAACACTATAATGTCGTCGGCTCACACCGGCTTGTTGTTCCCGGTATTGAAGGTCATCGGCACCTGATAGAAATTGCGCCCGCCTGAGGACATTGCTTTGAGTCAAACATTTGCCATTGCCAACCAGAAGGGTGGCGTGGGGAAAACCACCACCAGTGTAAATCTGGCGGCCTCGCTGGCCAGCTACAATAAGCGTATCCTCCTGGTGGATATGGACCCCCAGGGTAATGCCACCATGGGCTGTGGTATCGAAAAAAGTCAGCTGAAAATAACCATCCTTGATGTGCTCACCGGTGATATCAAAACAGAAGATGCGCTGCAGCGCTGTGAGACAGGCAACTTTGATCTGTTACCAGCCAATGGTGACCTCACTGCAGCCGAAGTGGAATTGCTCCGAGTGAACAATAAAGAGAGCCGGTTGCGGCATGCACTGGCCAGAGTGAAAAGCAGTTACGATTACATCGTCATCGATTGTCCCCCATCGCTCAGTATGTTGACAGTAAACTCGCTGGTGGCCTGTGATGGCGTCATTATACCCATGCAGTGCGAATACTACGCGCTGGAGGGATTATCGGCGTTGATGACGACGATCGGGAGGATAGGGAAATTCCTTAATCCAAAACTGCAGGTTGAGGGTATCTTGCGGACAATGTACGACCCCAGAAATAGTTTGACCAACGAGGTTACCGCACAGTTGCGAAGGCACTTTGGCGACAAAATCTACCGTATCGCTATCCCGCGTAATGTCCGATTGGCTGAAGCACCGAGCTACGGACAGCCAGCTCTCAGCTATGACAAACATTCCAAAGGAGCGCTTGCTTACCTGGGACTGGCAGGGGAAATCATTCGCAGAGGAAAATCGGCGAGAGCACAGATTGAAAGAGCAGGTTAACGTTATGGTCAGAAGAAAAGGTTTGGGGCGGGGCCTGGATGCACTGTTAGGTGTTGAGGATGACGAGGAGGCCTCAACTTCTCAACATGTGCCGGAAGGTGATCACCTGAGAGAATTACCGCTGGAGTTTATGATCCGTGGCAAATATCAGCCACGTCGGGATATGCACCCTGAAGCACTGGAGGAGCTTGCCAACTCCATTCGTGTGCAAGGGGTTATGCAACCCATTGTGGTGCGAGCCATTGGTGTCGACAGCTATGAGATCATTGCCGGAGAGCGCCGCTGGAGGGCGGCCCAGCAGGTCGGCCTGGAGACCATACCGGCGCTGATCAGGAATGTATCAGACGAAGCTGCTATTGCGATGGCGTTGATTGAAAATATTCAACGCGAAGATCTCAATGCAATGGAGGAGGCTCAGGCACTTACTCGTTTGCAACAGGAGTTTGGTTTGACCCAGCAACAGGTGTCCGATGCGGTTGGCAAACCTCGCAGTACAGTAGCGAACATCATGCGCCTGATGAGCCTCGAGGAAGACGTACAAAAACTACTTGAGCACGGTGACCTGGAGGCCGGCCACGCCAAGGCCCTGCTTGGGTTGTCAGGTCTCATGCAGGCTGAGGTGGCCAGAGCGGCTGTGGCAAAAGGGTTGACTGTCCGGCAAACGGAAGCGCTGGTGAGAAAAATGCTCCAACCGCCGGTCGAGAAAGAGAAACAAAAAGAAAATAGTGATATCAGGGTGTTGCAGGACAAGCTATCAGAGCAAGTTGGTGTCCCCGTACTGATTGAGCATTCAGCCAAAGGCAAGGGAAAGCTGACCCTTAAATACAACAGTCTGGATGAGCTGGAAGGCATTCTTGAACACATAAAATAAAGCCAAGCCATAAGCTGCATCAATGGTGGCTATTTCTTCCACAGCCCTCCAAAACTTACCTCAATGGCAAAGTTTAGTTGAATCTACTACTTGTACTACCTATAATTGCCGCCCGTTTGGGTTGGCAAAATTGTCAGCTCGAACAGAAAGCACGGATGGGGGGAAGGTAGTGAAGAAAGCTACCATTAAATCTCCGCCGGTAGCTCGAATAGCACTGGTTCAACTGATGGTTTTGTTGGTTGTGGTGTTGGCTTTGCTACCGGTCGATAGAGTACTGTGCTGGTCCTTGCTGATTGGTGGGGTGATTCAGATAGGCCCGCAAGCCTATTTCACCCGACAGACCTTTCACTATATGGGAGCCAGGCAAACCCCGAAAATAATACGTGCCATATACAGGGGAGAGACGGGCAAGTTATTGCTCACGGTTGTGTTGTTTGGTTTGACATTCAGTTATGTGTCGCCAGTCAGTCTACCCGGCGTTTTTCTCGGTTATGGTGCCATGATAATTGTGCAGTGCTTTTGCGCCGCACGGGTATTAAGTCAATCGAGCAATTAGACCTCGCTGGTTTGAGAGATAAAAATGGCAGGCGATACACAACAAACGGGAACAGAATACATCCAGCACCACCTGACCAATCTTACCTATGGTCAGCACCCGGAAAATGGCTGGAGTTTTGCTCACAACGCCCAGGAAGCCGCTGAAATGGGCTTCATGGCAGTTAATGTTGACAGCCTGGGCTGGTCATTTGGTCTGGGTGTTATCTTCCTTCTTTTATTCCGCTGGGCGGCAAATCGTGCTACCACTGGCGTTCCGTCGGGATGGCAAAATTTTGTCGAAATGATGGTGGAATTTGTCGATGGGGTGGTAAAAGACAGCTTCCACGGCAGAAACCCCTGGATAGCCCCGATGGCCCTGACCATATTTGTCTGGGTTTTTCTGATGAACCTGATGGATCTGGTCCCGGTCGATGTCATTCCCTGGCTAATGCTCCAGGCAGGTGTGCATTTCCAGAAAATCGTCCCCTCCACCGACCCGAATATTACGCTTGGCATGGCGCTGGCCGTTTTCGGCATGATTATCTATTACAGCATCAAGGTAAAAGGTGTTGGTGGATTCCTGGGTGAACTGACCCTGCAACCCTTCTCTGCCAAGAACCCTGTGGTTCAGGCTGTTTTTATTCCAATCAATCTGGCCCTGGAACTGGTGGGGCTGTTGGCCAAACCTTTTTCACTGGGCTTACGGTTGTTCGGCAATATGTATGCCGGTGAAATGATCTTTATCCTTATTGCGATGATGTACAGCGCAGGTTGGGTATTGGGCACCTTTGGTGGCGCCTTGCAGTTGGGGTGGGCAATATTCCATATTCTGATCATTACTCTGCAAGCATTTATATTTATGGTTTTGACCGTTGTGTACCTGAGCATGGCACACGAAGATCACTGATTTACTTTTAACTTTACTACTACAGTCATTAGGAGATAAAAATGGAACTCATCTTGGTTGCAGCCGCAATTATGGTTGGTTTTGGTGCCCTGGGTGCCGCAGTTGGTATGGGCTTGCTGGGGGGGAAACTCCTGGAAGGCACTGCTCGTCAACCGGAACTGGGTCCGATGCTGCAAGGTAAAATGTTCCTTCTGGCAGGCCTGATTGATGCGATTCCGATGATCGGTGTGGGTATCGGTATGTACCTGATCTTTGCGGTTTATGCCGGTTAAGCAACAACAACCCGATTCTTTTTTTAACCCTAGGAACGAGGTGTTGGCGTGAATATTAACCTGACCCTATTCGGGCAGCTGGTTTCTTTCCTGTTCTTTGTGTGGTTCTGCAAAAAGTTTGTATGGACCGCCATTATCAATGCAATGGAAGAACGGCAGAAGAAAATAGCCGATGGCTTGGATGCTGCTGATCGCGCTTCGCGCGATCTGGAGTTGGCCCAGGAAAAAGCCACCGAGCGTCTCAAGGAAGCCAAGCAAGAAGCGGCATCAATACTTGAGCAAGCAAACAAGCGAGCTAACCAAATAGTCGGTGAAGCCAAGGAGCAAGCCCGAGCCGAAGGTGATCGTCTCAAGGCAGCAGCTCAAGCGGAAATCGAACAGGACGTTAACCGCGCGAAAGAAGAGCTTCGCAAAAGGGTTGCCGTACTTGCTTTGGCTGGTGCTGAAAAAATCTTGCAGGCAAATATCGATGAAAGTGCAAACCGTGCACTGGTCGATAAACTTGCAGCAGAGCTGTAACCGAGGTTAAACATGGCTGAATTAAGCACGTTGGCTCGGCCCTATGCAAAAGCGGCTTTTGAATATGCTGCGGAAGCGGGAGATCTGCAAAACTGGTCAGATGGTCTTGCTGTAGCCGCCGCTGTAGCACAGCAAAATGTAGTAGAAAAACTGTTGAGCTCGCCGACATACACGGCAGCACAGCAGGCAGAAAAAGTAATCACTGTTTGTGGTGATGCCCTTTCTGGCAAGATGCTGAATTTTATTCGGGTTTTGGCAGACAATCATCGGCTCAAGCTGTTACCACAGATATATCAGCAATTTGAGATACTCAAGGCCAACCGCGAAAAAACCGTTGAGGTAAATGTCGTGTCAGCCATGGAAATCACTGCTGAGCAACAAGAAAAGCTGGCCAGTGCGCTCAGTGCGAAACTGGAACGCACCGTTAACATGCAGGTGTCCATCGACAGCACGCTGATAGGTGGTGCTGTGGTACGAGCTGGTGACACCGTCATAGACGGATCCATACGCGGGCGATTGTCAAAACTCGCCGAAGCATTACATTCATAGGATTGAGGACCAGAGCACATGCAGCAACTGAATCCATCCGAAATCAGTGAGATCATCAAAGAGCGTATCGATAGCCTTGATGTTTCTTCTGAGGCGCAAAACGAAGGCACGATCGTTTCGGTATCTGACGGTATTATTCGCATACACGGCCTTGCCGATGTGATGTACGGTGAGATGATTGAATTCGAAGGTGGCATCTACGGTATGGCTCTCAACTTGGAGAGAGACTCTGTCGGTGCTGTTATTCTGGGTGACTATCAAAGTCTGGCTGAAGGTCAGAAGGCTCGCTGCACCGGTCGTATTCTCGAAGTTCCGGTTGGGCCGGAGCTTGAAGGTCGTGTGCTTGACGCACTGGGCAGCCCCATTGATGGCAAGGGCCCTCTCAACGCCAAGATGACCGATGCACTTGAAAAAGTGGCACCGGGTGTTATTGCCCGGCAATCGGTTGACCAACCTGTACAAATCGGTCTCAAGGCAATTGATGCGATGGTACCGATTGGCCGTGGTCAGCGGGAGTTGATTATTGGCGACCGCCAAATCGGCAAAACAGCAATTGCGGTAGATGCCATCATCAATCAGAAAGGTTCTGGCATTAAGTGTATTTACGTGGCGATTGGTCAAAAGGCCTCATCCGTCGCAGCCGTTGTGCGAAAGCTGGAAGAGCACGGCGCCATGGAACACACCATTGTGGTTGCAGCAACCGCATCTGATCCCGCGGCTATGCAATATCTGGCGCCCTTTGCCGGGTGTACTATGGGCGAGTATTACCGCGATCGTGGCCAGGACGCCTTGATTATTTATGACGATCTGACCAAGCAGGCCTGGGCCTATCGTCAGATTTCTTTGTTGTTGCGTCGTCCTCCGGGCCGGGAAGCCTACCCGGGCGATGTTTTCTACTTGCACTCCCGTTTGTTGGAACGTGCTGCTCGCGTTAACGCGGCGTATGTTGAAAAATTCACCAACGGAGAGGTCAAGGGTAAAACCGGTTCGCTGACTGCCCTGCCCGTGATTGAAACCCAGGCAGGTGACGTATCAGCCTTCGTTCCGACAAACGTGATTTCGATCACCGACGGGCAGATATTCCTCGAGGCCGACATGTTCAATGCCGGTATCCGCCCTGCCATGAACGCAGGTATCTCAGTATCACGGGTAGGTGGCTCGGCACAGACCAAGATCATTAAGAAATTGTCAGGTGGTATCCGTACAGCACTTGCTCAATACCGTGAACTAGCGGCTTTCTCTCAGTTTGCCTCTGACCTGGATGAAGCTACCAAGTCTCAGCTTGATCACGGTGAGCGTGTTACCGAGCTGATGAAGCAGGGCCAATACTCGCCACAAAGTGTGGCAGAAATGGCCGTGATGATTTATGCCGCTGACCGGGGTTATCTTAAAGAAGTCGAAGTCAACAAGATTGGTGATTTTGAGCAGGCGTTGCTTTCCTATATGAAAGCGGAACACGGTGACCTGCTTGATCAGATTAATCAGACTGGTGACTGGAACGACGACCTTGATGCCAGTTACAAGGCAGCGCTGGATAAGTTCATCAGCACTCAAACCTGGTAATTTCTGATTTGGGCTGACATTGTCGGCCCAAAATGGTGAAAGGCTAAATTATGGCAGTCGGAAAAGAAGTCAAAACCAAAATCAATAGTATCCGTAGCACACAGAAAATTACCAGTGCTATGGAGATGGTTGCTGCGAGTAAAATGCGGCGGGCCCAGGAACGTCGCGAGATAAGCAAGCCCTACGCTGACAGAATTCGTTCCGTCGTTGGTCATCTCGCGAATGCGAATGTTGAGTACAAACATCGCTACATGGAAGAGCGAGAAGTAAAACGGGTCGGCTTTATTATTGTTTCGACCGATCGGGGTCTGTGCGGTGGCCTGAATACCAACCTGTTCAAAGAAGTTATCAAGTCAATGAAGTCCTGGTCAAATGAAGGTGTCGAGATTGATCTCTGCGCTTTGGGTAACAAAGCAGCGGCTTTCTTTGGCAGTTATGGTGGCAATGTTGTTGCTACCGTTAAAGATTTGGGCGACCAGCCCTCTGCCAGTGATCTTATTGGAGGCGTGAAGGTGATGCTAGATGGCTACGACAAGGGAGCCATTGATCGCCTTTATCTGGTATCGAATGATTTTGTTAATACCATGACCCAAAAACCCGTGGTAGAGCAGCTGTTACCCCTACTACCAATCGAAGACGATAAGATGAAGCATCACTGGGATTATATCTATGAGCCCGATGCTAAGGATCTCCTCGACGGACTTCTGATTCGCTATATCGAATCCCAGGTTTATCAGGGTGTGGTAGAGAACAAGGCCTGCGAACAGGCGGCGAGAATGATCGCCATGAAGAGTGCCACCGATAATGCGGGTGATTTGATCAACGAATTGCAGTTGCTTTATAACAAAGCACGCCAGGCGGCAATTACCCAGGAGCTGTCCGAGATCGTTAGTGGTGCAGCAGCCGTTTAATACAAGATTTTACAGCCTTAGTTTAAGAGGAATCAGACATGAGTAGCGGACGTATCGTACAAATTATTGGTGCGGTGATTGACGTGGAGTTCCCGCGTGATCAGGTACCCAACGTATATGACGCACTGTTAGTTGATAAGCAAGGTCTGACCCTGGAAGTCCAGCAGCAGCTTGGTGATGGCGTAGTGCGTACTATTGCCATGGGTTCTTCAGAGGGTTTGAGCCGGGGCCTTAGTGTCGGCAACACCAACGCACCGATCAGTGTACCAGTAGGTATTGCAACACTCGGACGCATCATGAATGTATTAGGTGATCCGATTGATGATTGTGGCCCCATTGGTGAAACTGAACGTGCTTCCATTCACCGTAAACCGCCTGCCTATGATGAACTGGCTGCGTCTACGGATCTGTTGGAAACCGGCATTAAAGTAATTGACTTGGTGTGTCCATTTGCCAAGGGCGGTAAAGTAGGTCTGTTCGGTGGTGCCGGTGTCGGTAAAACTGTGAACATGATGGAACTGATTAATAACATTGCCACCGAGCACTCCGGTCTGTCCGTGTTTGCCGGTGTTGGTGAGCGTACTCGGGAAGGTAACGATTTCTACTTTGAGATGCAGGAATCGAAAGTTGTTAACATCGAAACCCCCAGTGACTCCAAAGTGGCAATGGTTTACGGTCAGATGAACGAACCACCCGGTAACCGTCTTCGTGTGGCGCTGACTGGTCTCACCATGGCTGAAAAATTCCGTGATGAAGGTCGTGATGTACTGCTGTTTGTTGATAACATCTATCGTTACACGCTGGCGGGCACTGAAGTCTCTGCACTGCTGGGTCGTATGCCTTCTGCGGTTGGTTATCAGCCAACGCTGGCAGAGGAAATGGGTGTTCTCCAGGAACGTATTACTTCAACCAAGGTTGGCTCCATTACTTCAGTGCAGGCTGTCTATGTTCCTGCAGATGACTTGACGGATCCGTCCCCCGCCACCACGTTTGCCCACCTTGACTCCACAGTTGTACTGAGTCGTGATATTGCAGCCAAGGGTATTTATCCTGCAGTAGATCCCTTGGATTCTACCTCCCGCCAGCTCGATCCGCTGGTTATTGGCCACGATCACTATGATACAGCCCGGGGTGTTCAGACGGTTCTGCAACGTTATAAAGAATTGAAGGACATCATTGCCATTCTTGGTATGGACGAGCTTTCAGAGGAAGACAAGCTGGTGGTTTCCCGTGCCAGAAAAATCGAGCGCTTCCTCTCGCAGCCTTTCCATGTGGCTGAGATCTTCACTGGCTCCCCTGGAAAATATGTTTCCTTGAAAGATACGATTGCTGGCTTTCAGGGGATTCTTAACGGCGACTACGACAACCTGCCCGAGCAAGCGTTTTATATGGTAGGTACGATTGATGAAGCTGTTGAGAAAGCAGGGAAAATGAAGTAAACGATCAATATAGGCACTAAGATATGGCTATGACTGTGCACTGTGACATCGTAAGTGCCGAGCAGTACCTGTTCTCCGGACTGATAGAGCTTCTGGTCGCCAGTGGTTCACAGGGGGAACTGGGTATAACCTTTGGTCACGCGCCGCTGTTAACAGACCTAAAACCTGGCCCTGTCCGGATTGTTAAGCAGAACGGTGAAGAAGAGATTTATTACCTTTCTGGCGGCTATCTGGAAGTTCAGCCCAACAAGGTATCTATTCTGGCTGATACTGCATTGCGAGCTGATGATCTCGATGAAGCCGCGGCCCTGGAAGCCAAGAAACATGCTGAGCAGGATATGACCAATCAAAGCGGAGAATTTGATTATTCCCGCGCTGCATCCCAGCTGGCTGCCGCTGCTGCCCAGCTGCGCACCATTGAACAATTGCGTAAGAAAATGGGTGGGAAAAAATAATTGTTTTCTGAAATCTATAAAAAAAGGGTGGCTTTTGCCACCCTTTTTTTATGCTCGATTATTTCCCCGTGACAAGAGAGGATACAGATCCTTCCAAGGTGGTAATCCATAACTGATACTGATTAAATACTTTGATTTAACGAGGAGATATCTATGGCAACGGACGTCGTCGTACTGGCCGCGGGCAAAGGTACCAGAATGAAATCCAGTCTGCCAAAAGTTCTGCATTGTTTGGCCGGACGCCCCTTGTTGCAACACGTTGTTGATACCGCGAACAGTCTGCAAACACCTAAAGTTATCATCGTTACTGGTCACGAATCTGACAAGGTCAGATCCGAAATAAAGGGCACTGATTTGTGCTACGTTGAACAGCAACTGCAACTGGGTACGGCACATGCTGTGCAGCAGGCTCTCCCGCTTGTTCGCTGTGATGCCACCGTATTGATACTTTATGGCGATGTTCCGTTAATTCAGCCAGAAACGCTACAGGCGATGGTAGATCTGGCAGCTGACGGGTCATTAGTACTTTTAACGGCGGTACTGGATAACCCATCCGGTTACGGGCGAATTATCAGAAATAGTGCAAAGGACGTGACTGCGATTGTTGAACAAAAAGATGCAACCCCGGAACAGCTCGGCATTCGTGAGGTGAATACAGGCGTATTGGCATTACCTGCGGCAAAGCTAAAAAGCTGGTTACCGGCAATTGATAACAACAATGCCCAGCAGGAGTACTATCTAACAGACATTATTGCACTTGCACACGAAGATAATTGCAAGATTAAAACCTCGCAGCCCCTGTTCCCGGAAGAGATAGAGGGTGTGAATAATCGTAGTCAGTTGAGTCGACTGGAGCGTTACTATCAGCGGCAGCATTCAGAACGACTGATGATGGCCGGTATCACTATTGCCGACCCGGCGAGACTCGATGTGAGGGGAAAACTGACTACCGGCACAGACAATTATATCGATATTAATGTGCTTTTCGAGGGTGAGGTTGAGTTGGGCAATAACATCCATATTGGGCCCAACTGTGTAATTATTGACAGTCGTATTGCCGACGGGGTCGAAATCAAAGCGAACAGTATTGTGGAAGGCAGCATGATTGGTCCGGGCTGTGTCGTCGGACCCTTCGCGAGATTGAGAGCAGGTACTGAGATGGCTGAAAATGCCAAAATAGGCAATTTTGTTGAAACCAAAAAATCTATCCTTGGAAAAGGCACAAAAATCAATCACCTTAGCTATGTGGGCGATGCTTTCTTGGGTGCTAATGTCAATATTGGAGCTGGCACCATCACCTGCAACTACGATGGTGTGAACAAACATCAGACCGTGATTGGTGACAATGCGTTTATTGGCTCAAACACTTCGCTGGTGGCACCGGTTAATATTGGCAAGGATGCGACAGTAGGCGCGGGCTCCACCATTACATGTAATGTAGCCGAAGATGAGCTGGGTTTGACCAGAGCGGAGCAGCGGAATATTCAGGGCTGGAAGCGGCCGATCAAAAAGATACATCCCTCCAGTAATTAACGGGAAAGTTTATGTGTGGAATAGTTGGGGCACAAGCACAGCGAAATGTGATCGGCATCCTGATCGAAGGGCTCAAAAGACTAGAGTATCGCGGTTATGACTCTGCCGGTTTGGCTGTGATTGATCAAAACGGTGAGCTGCAGTTACGCAAAAACCAGGGCAAGGTCGCACAGTTGGTCGATCGGTTGGTTGAGCAACCAACACGTGGCAACCTCGGAATTGCTCACACCCGCTGGGCAACCCATGGTATTCCCAATGAAATCAATGCCCACCCACATACGTCTGGCGGTGTGGCCGTTGTACACAACGGTATTATTGAAAACCATGCCGAGTTGAAGAAAGAGCTGCTGGATCTGGGCTATCAGTTTGCGTCCGAAACAGATACCGAGGTGATTGCCCATCTGGTGAATCACTTGCTGAAAAGTGCCGGGTCACTCCGTCAGGCAGTGCAAAATTGCCTGACACGGTTGCGTGGTGCCTATGCGCTGGCAGTGATCAGTACCAGTGAACCCGGAATATTAATTGGTGCCCGAAGCGGTAGTCCGCTGGTCATCGGTGTCGGTATCGAAGAAACATTCCTTGCCTCTGATCAAATGGCACTGCGCCAGGTAACGGATCGATTTGTGTTCCTCAAAGAAGGTGATCTGGTCGAGTTAAAAGAAGGCGACTATAGCGTTTTTGACAAAACAGGCAGCTTGGTGGAACGCGATATAGACACACTCCCAGGTGGTGACGATGTTGCTGACAAGGGTAGTTATCGCCATTACATGATGAAGGAGATATTTGAGCAGCCCGAAGTGCTTGAATCCACCCTGGAGGGACGTATCAGCCAAACCCGGGTACTAACGGAAGCATTTGGGAGTCGAGCCGTTGAAATATTCCCCAGGATAAAAGCCGTGCATATCGTGGCTTGTGGTACCAGCTATCACGCCGGGCTTGTGGCCCGCTTCTGGTTGGAAGAATGGGCCGGTATTCCCTGTCAGGTCGAGGTCGCCAGTGAGTACCGCTACCGCAAAGTTGTTGTTCCCGCCGATACCTTGTTTGTCACGATCTCTCAATCCGGAGAAACGGCCGATACCCTTGCCGCCTTGGCTTCAGCAAAAACATCCGGCTATCTCGCCACGCTGGTTATCTGTAATGTTGCCAACAGCTCTCTGGTGAGGGAGTCGGATATGGCGTTGATGACCTATGCCGGACCGGAAATCGGTGTTGCGTCGACAAAAGCATTCACGACCCAGTTAGTGGCCTTGCAACTACTCTGTATCGGTATTGGCAAGAGCCATGGCCTGTCTGAAGAAACAGAGCGATTGCTGGTGGAAGCCCTTCGTCAGTTGCCACGGCTCTGTCGGGACACACTTTCACTGAATGGTCAGATTGAAGAAATCTTTGAGTGTTTTGCCGATAAGCAACACGCCCTTTATCTTGGCCGGGGTGTGCAGTATCCGGTTGCGCTTGAAGGTGCCCTCAAGCTCAAAGAGATTTCCTATATTCATGCTGAAGCCTACCCCTCCGGTGAACTCAAACACGGACCACTGGCATTGGTAGACAAGGATATGCCGGTGGTGGCGGTAGCGCCCAACAACGATCTGCTCGAAAAATTGAAATCAAATTTACATGAAGTAAAAGCCCGTGGGGGGCAGCTGTTTGTCTTTGCCGACCTGAATGCCGGATTTGAAAATGAAACGGATGTGACGGTAATTAATCTTCCCCATGTTCCGAAGAGTCTGGAAGCCGTCATTTATACGATACCACTGCAATTACTCTCTTATCATGTGGCTGTGTTGAAAGGAACTGACGTCGATCAGCCGCGCAACCTGGCGAAGTCTGTCACTGTTGAGTAACCATTAAAACTGCCTGTCCTCCGGGCAGTTTTTGAAGAATGCCCCTATTCCCAAGCCTTTCCGGGTAACCCCTGGTTATATTAAAAATCCCCCTCCCACTAATTGCACACGGCGCCTGTGTACAAGATTTAGTCTGTCATAACCAGTCAGGCCCACGATCCTTGAGTCATGAATCCCGGCAAGTGGCGTAGCTGACAACCAGGAACGATGAAATTAGTAATTGATCATCATAATATGATGATAGTATGATAATAAAAAATGAGTTGTATCCAATTCAAAGTTAAATAAGACACAACTGCACCGCCCGAGCGAGCAAACTGCTGATGGCGAAAATATTTTTATGATGTGGGCAGGAAAATAGTCGAACAACCCAGGCTGTCTACCGAAATCTGTTTTATCTCGTAGCTCGAACCTTTACCCCATTTTTTAATGGGGTTTTTTTTTGGCTGTTTTTTGTGAAATGCACAGTTAGTGATTTTCCAGTGGTTCCCGCAGCACTTCCAGGCCGAGCTGCATTTCCAGCAGATGCTCTTGCAGACGACCGCCTTTATGCTGGGCTACGCCAATTGCCAGTACATCAATCAGTACCAGATGGGCAATACGGGATGACAGCGGCGTATAGATTTGGAAGTCTTCCTTGACGTCGATGGTTAACGGGATATTTGCGGCATTGGCAACCGGAGAATCTGAGGGTGCAATTGCGATAACAATGGCACCTCTGCTCTTTACGCGCTCCATGGCATTGATCAATGTCGTGGTCCTGCCGGACTGGGAAATGGCGATGACCACATCCCCGGGGGCCATGGAAGCGGCGGACATGTTCTGTAAGTGCGGGTCGGCATAGGCCGCCGCAGAGACCTGCAGGCGGAAAAATTTGTGCTGGGCATCGGTTGCCACGGCAGCGGATGCACCAAACCCGTAGAATTCCACCCGGTTGGCTACACAGAGAGCCTGAACAGCCTGATCGAGCATTTTCAGGTCCAATGAATCACGAACCTTCAGCAGGGTGTCGACAGTGGAATCGAAGACCTTGAAGGTGTATTCAGCCACAGAATCCTGGTCGGTGACTGCGATCTGCCCGTAGCTCGGGCTGGACGCAAGTTGTTGTGCCAGGGCCAGTTTGAAATCCTGAAAACCTTCACAGCCCACGGCGCGACAGAAACGCACTACCGTGGGCTCACTGACCTCGGCTTTTTCTGCCAGATCCACGATTCGCATGCGAATGACATTGGTCAGGTTGGCCAGAATAAATTCTGCGACCTTGCGCTCCGATTTGCGTAAGCTGGGCAGGCTACTGCTGATAGCCCAGGTAAGTGCAGCAGGTTTCATGGTGATTTCTCCCTAACACGAGCTTTATTGTAAATAATTTACAGAAAAATGGAATTCTTGTAGTAAAAACCGGTTGCCGGGCGCACGGATCATCCACCCCGAGCGGGGGTTCTGATAGAATTCACCGCCATGGATGTCACGACAATACTCGATCCCCTAAACCCTGCTCAGCGTGAGGCTGTTTCCAGCAACGCCAGTCATCTTCTGGTTCTGGCAGGTGCAGGTAGCGGTAAAACCCGCGTTCTTGTCCACCGGATTGCCTGGTTGATACAGGTGGAACAGGTTTCGCCCTATTCGATCATAGCGGTCACCTTTACCAATAAAGCGGCAAGGGAAATGCGGGGGCGTATTGAAGAACTGTTGGGTTTCTCCGCCCGGGGAATGTGGGTGGGTACCTTCCACGGATTGGCCCATCGATTACTCAAAATGCATTGGCAAGATGCTCGTCTGCCGGAAAATTTTCAGATACTGGACAGTGATGATCAGCTTAGGCTGGTAAAACGTCTCTATCAGAGCCTTGGTATTGATGACAGTCGCTGGCCGCATCGACAGGCCCAGTCATTCATTAATAACCAGAAAGATGAGGGGCTGCGCAGTCGCGATTTACAACCGGCTCACGATCCCTATCAGCGAACCATGCAGCAGGTTTATGCTGCTTACGAGGAAGCCTGTGAGCGCGGTGGCATGGTGGATTTCGGTGAGCTACTGCTTCGCGCACACGAGCTCTGGCTGAAAAATCCTGAACTTCTGCAGCATTATCAGCATCGTTTTCAGCATCTGCTGGCAGATGAGTTCCAGGATACCAACGCCATTCAATACGCCTGGTTGCGTGTGCTGGCAGGTGATCAGGTACCGGTAACAGCGGTGGGTGATGATGATCAGTCAATCTATGGCTGGCGCGGTGCCAAGGTGGAAAACATACGCTATTTTTCCCGCGATTATCCGGCCACCCAGACTGTAAGACTGGAACAGAATTACCGTTCCAGTAAAAACATTCTCGAAGCAGCCAATGCAGTGATTTCGCGCAACACCAATCGGTTGGGTAAAAATCTGTGGACGGACGATAATGAAGGTGAGGCCATCTCACTCTATGCCGCCTTCAACGAGCAGGATGAAGCCCGTTTTATTGCCGAGCGGCTGAGGGAATGGGTCAATCAGGGCAATCTACGCGAAGAGTCGGCCATTCTCTACCGCTCCAATGCACAATCCCGGGTACTCGAAGAAGCTTTGTTGCGAGCAGCCATCCCTTACCGTATCTACGGTGGACAAAAATTCTATGAGCGTCAGGAAATACGCAACGCCCTCGCCTACTTGAGATTGTTGGTCAATTGTCACGACGATGCCGCATTTGAGCGAGTGGTTAACACGCCGACCCGTGGTATCGGTGACAAAACAATCCAGGAATTGCGTGAGTTGGCCCGCGAAGAAGGGATGTCGCTCTGGCAAACAGCAGAGCACGCCATCGCTGCCGGTCGTTTTTCGGGCCGGGCCAGCAATGCTCTGGAAGCCTTCCTGAAACTACTGGCAAAACTCGGTGAAGAGTCTGCGGAGTTACCGCTGCATGAATTGGTAGACCACATTATTGAAGGGAGTGGGTTGATTGATTTCCATCGCCGGGAAAAAGGGGATCGCGGTGAATCCAGAGTGGAAAACCTGCAGGAGCTGGTGATCGCCTGTCGGTCCTTTGAACCGGAGGAAAAGGAGTTGCCATCGTTGCCACAATTTCTCGATCGCGCCGCATTGGACGCCGGAGACCGGCAGGCAGATGTCGGGGAGGATGCGGTGCAACTGATGACATTACACTCGGCCAAAGGGCTTGAATTTCCGTTGGTCTTTCTGGCGGGTATGGAAGAAAATCTGTTTCCCCATAGGATGTCTGCCGAGGATCCCGATCGACTTGAGGAGGAGCGGCGGCTGGCCTATGTGGGGATTACCCGGGCGATGCAAAAACTCTACCTCACCTTTGCCGAATCCCGTCAGCAATATGGCATCGAAAACTATAACCGCGTATCCCGCTTTGTCCGTGATATTCCGGCCAATCTGGTGGAAGAGGTTCGGTTGCGCGCCCAGATTAAGCGCCCTACCAGCTATGCCCGGCAACCGGCAATGAATCTCAGTGATAGCGGTGAAGACACGGGCCTCTCTCTGGGACAGCGGGTTCTGCATCCTGTTTTCGGTGAGGGTGTCGTCATCAATTTTGAGGGCAATGGTGCACATGCCCGAGTACAGGTTAATTTTGATAAAGAGGGGACCAAATGGCTGGTTTTGGCCTACGCCAAACTCAGTCCGGTTGCATGATCATGAAGGACAAAATTATGAAAGTGCCTATCTTGTTGGCAATACTGTTATTGGCCCTGGTGGGCTGTGGTGGCGACCGGGACGCTGCATCCCCGGATCGTGAGCAGCAGGCCACCCAGAAAACCTACCAGTGGAAAATGGTTACTACCTGGCCAAAAAACTTTCCCGGTCTGGGTATGGCCGCTGAAAACTTTGCTGAACTGGTGGCGCGTATGAGTGGTGGCCGGCTCAAAGTAAAGGTTTATGGCGCTGGTCAGTTGGTGCCGGCTATGGAGGTCTTCGATGCTGTATCACAGGGTACCGTCGAAATGGGGCATGGGGCTTCCTATTACTGGAAGGGAAAATCTCCGACCACAGCACTTTTTACAACCATTCCTTTTGGTCTCAATGCACAGGAAATGAATGGCTGGTTGCACTATGGCGGCGGTATGGCTTTATGGCGCGAGCTTTATGAACCCTTCAACCTGATACCGCTGGCAGCGGGCAATACCGGTGTACAGATGGCTGGCTGGTTTAATCGTGAAATCAATTCCCTGGAAGACCTCAAGGGGTTGAAAATGCGGATACCGGGTTTGGGTGGCGAGGTGATCAGCCGCATGGGCGTGGAGGCAGTCAATATCCCTGGCGGGGATCTCTATATCGCGATGCAAACGGGTGTGATTGATGCCACCGAGTGGGTGGGACCTTACAATGATCTGGCATTTGGTTTTCATCAGGTAGCCAAGTACTACTATTATCCGGGTTGGCACGAACCGGGCCCGACACTGGAGTTGATGGTTAACAAACAGGCTTTTTCCTCCCTGCCAGATGATCTGCAGGCGATTGTCGAAGTTGCAGCGCGAGCGATTAATCAGGATATGCTGGACGATTACACCGCTCGCAACAACGGTGCGTTAAAGGAATTGGTGGAAACTCATGGTGTCGAGGTGCGGCCGCTACCCGATGAAGTTCTGGCGGAACTGAATCGTGTCACCGATCAGGTTCTGGAGGAAATTGCCAACAAAGATCCCCTGTTCAAGCGGGTTTACGAATCCCAGAATGCTTTCAAAACCGGTGTGATGGACTATCACAAAATTTCGGAAGAAGCGTATTATCGTGCCCGGGAGCTGAAATAGCCGGTTGTCCGAGCGGGGAACTCAAAGGGGCTGCGTAAAAGCTTCTGGTTCCGGCTGATCGTCGAACTGTTCCTGAAATGCCTCAACGCTGTCTGAGGCCTTCCTCAGGGTGGTGAATTCCGCAATATGAAAGAGCGCCTCCCCCTCGTTCACCAGAGGGATCTGCGATGCAGCGATAACAATGCCATCACTGCGTGATTTCAGAGGTTTTTCCGGGCCACCGAATGGCGAAGCGAGATAGGCCAGTACCTGACCCTCTTTGACCCGTTGTCCCAATTTGATTTTACTGATCACGATGCCGTCCCGCTCCGCCCGCAGCCAATAGCTTCGACTGGCCTTTACCGGTACCAGCTTGCGAGGGGGCTGATCTGTTCTGGCCGGCAGCATGCCGAGGTGGCGCATGACCGACATAATGCCCCGCACTCCTGCCTTTATGGCAGGTTCGTCAAAACGGAGCGCTTCTCCTGCTTCATAGAGTATCACCGGTATTCCCAGTTCGGTGGCGGCGGCACGCAGTGAACCATCCCTGACTTTGGCATCCATAAAAATGGGCGCACCAAATGCCTCTGCCATACCCAGTGCAGCGGGGTCATCAAGATCCCCACGAATTTGTGAAAGATTCTTGCGATGGATAGCGCCGGTATGAAGGTCGATAACGTGCGTGCAGTGACTGAGCAGTTCCGTATGAATCAGGTTGGCTAGGCGGCTACCCAGTGGCCCCCGTGGTGAGCCTGGAAAGCATCGATTTAAATCGCGTCGATCCGGTAAATAGCGGGATTGCTGGATAAAACCGAACATATTTACAATCGGAACAATCAGTAATGTACCTGATAAACGGCGAAGTAAGCGCTTGCCAACAATACGGCGGCAGATTTCGATACCGTTAATTTCATCCCCGTGAATCGCTGCGCAAACCAATAGCACTGGCCCGGGTTTGCGGCTGTGTATAACCTCGACCGGCAAGTCGATGGGCGTGTCTGTATACAGGCGGGCAGCGGGGATGGACAGCAATCGGGTCTCCCCGGGATTAATGACCTCGCCTGCCAGTTTCAGGGGTAATCTGCTCAAAACAGCGGTTCCTCAGCCCTGTCCGCGGGTTTTGGTGCGGGATTGCCGGGCATTTTTTTCAATGAACTGAATGATATTACCCGCTACGTCCTTGCCGGTGGCCGTTTCAATGCCCTCAAGGCCCGGCGATGAATTCACTTCCATCACCAGTGGCCCATGGTTGGAGCGAAGAATATCCACCCCCGCCACATTCAGTCCCATGGTTTTGGCAGCGCGAACAGCAGTGGATCGCTCCGCTGGAGAAAGCCTGGCCAAAGTCGCTGTACCGCCACGGTGCAGATTGGAGCGGAATTCTCCCGGCTGTGCCTGCCGCTGCATGGCTGCGACCACCTTGTCGCCAATGACCAGACAGCGAATATCCGCACCACCGGATTCCGAAATATACTCCTGAACCATAATATCGGCTTTCAGGCCCATAAACGCTTCAATTACGCTTTCTGCCGCTTTGCGGGTTTCCGCCATCACCACACCGATGCCCTGGGTGCCTTCGAGCAGTTTGACCACCAGCGGTGGTCCGCCCACCATATCGATCAGATCCGGAATATCACTGGGTTTGTTGGCATAACCCGTAACGGGCAGGCCAATCCCCTTGCGCGACAACAATTGCAGGGAGCGCAATTTGTCACGGGAGCGGGTGATGGCCACAGATTCGTTCAGTGGATAAACACCCATCATCTCGAACTGACGCAATACGGCCGTACCGTACGTTGTGACCGACGCACCGATGCGGGGAATCACAACGTCAAAGGGCGGTAGCTCCACGCCCTTCACATGAATGCTGGGGTTTTGGATGTTGATATTCATGTAGCACTTCAATACATCAATAATCCTGACTTCATGGCCACATTCTATGGCTGCCTCTTTCAGGCGACGAGTGGAATACAAGTCGGCATTGCGGGACAGAATGGCAATTCTCATTTATTTTTTCCCGCTAAAAAGGATGTCTGTGGATCCACAATGAATTGTCCTGCCAGGGCTGAACGACCCAGCAGCATGCGAAATCTCATGGTATCCCGATTGGTGAGGGTCATTTCTATGGGCCAGTTCTGGGTTCCGAGCACTACAGTGGTTTTTATTACAATACGCCGTTCACAATGACCACCAGAATCGGTGACAACACGCTCATCCACAATGGGAGCCGCGCAACAGATACTTTGCGTACTTCCCTGCAGGGGGTGGACCCAGATTCTTACCCAGGGAGAACCCCGTTCAGTGAAAAGTTCCAGTCGATGAGCATGCAAACAGGAGGTGCGTGCGCCAGTATCCACCTTGGCTTTGATTCGGGCAATCCCCAAATCGGGTAAGGCCAACCATTCCCGCCAACCAATCAGCTGTGTCATGCTGTTTTTCCGTGTAACAGCGTTGTCCATCGAAGGATCAATCACTGGCTAATTTCTTTAAAAAAACCTGCATTTCACGTTCGGTCTGGATGTCGCCGGTAGCATGGGCTTTTTCAAGCCCCTTCGTGAAAGACTGTTTTGCAGCATCCAGCTGCTCAAGTTTGAACTGTGCCCGCCCCAACAGGTTGTAGGCAGCGGTATAGTTTTCATCCAACGCCAGACAGCGCTCCAGGTGCTCAATTGCCTGCGCATGACGCTTTTCACGGAGACAGGCGCTACCGAGACCAAACCGAAGCATTGCCGAATCGTTGCCCCGGGCGAGCATTTCTTCAAGGTTGTCGATCAGTGTCATTGAAGCCTCTCTGATCAATGGTTTGTCTGTTTTTTCATTGCTGCCGTTTCTACTGGCGGTTTCAACGGCGCCAGAACATCGGGGTGAAGAGCACCAGAAGAGTAAATATTTCCAGTCGGCCCAACAGCATACCGATACAGAGTATCCACTTAGCGAAAATATTGATGTTGCCATAATGGGCCGCTACATCCCCGAGCCCGGGGCCGAGGTTATTGAGAGTCGCAGCGGTAGCGGACCAGGATGTCACATAGTCGAGGCCTGACGCCAGCAGCAGCAAGACCATCAAATAATAGACAGCAAGATAAACACCAAAAAATGCCCAGATAGCGTTGGTAATCTTTTCGGGTACGCTGCGATTACGTATTTTGATGGGAAACAGTGCATTGGGGTGAATCAGGCGGTAGATTTCCCGGAGGCTCTGCTTCGCCAGAATCAGCATGCGACCCACTTTAATGCCGCCACCAGTGGAATTGGCGCAGGCGCCAAAAAATGACAGGAAAAGCATAAGAAAAGGCAGGAAAGTGGGCCAAATACTGAAATCATCAGTGGTAAACCCAGTGGTTGTCATAATAGACACCAGCTGAAAAATACCGTGATAAATGCTTTCACCCGTGCCGTAGGTACCATTCCAGATAAGATAGCCTGTTACCAAAATACTGCCTGCCAACAGCATTTGAAGATAAAGTTTGGCCTCAGGATTGCGCAGGTAGTGAGTGAGAGATTTTCTGACAAAGGCATAATAGTGAAGGCCAAAGTTCAGACCAGAAACGATCATGAAGAAAACGCAGATACCAACAATAGTGGTGTTGCCATCAAAATAGCCCATGCTCGCGTCATGGGTGGAAAAACCGCCAATGGCTACGGTCGAAAAACTGTGTCCAATCGCGTCAAAAAAAGTCATGCCGGCCAGCCAGTAAGCAAGCATGCACGCAACAGTCAGGCCAAGGTAGATAAAAAATAGTGCTTTTGCCGTTTCAGTGATGCGAGGGGTCAGTTTGTTATCCTTGACGGGTCCCGGTGTTTCTGCACGGTAGAGCTGCATACCGCCAACGCCCAGCATGGGCATGATGGCCACGGCGATGACAACGATCCCGATACCACCTAGCCATTGCAACTGCTGGCGATAATAGAGAATGGATTTGGGCAGAAGATCCAGGCCGGTGATCACTGTGGCACCAGTGGTGGTGAGGCCTGACATGGATTCAAATACGGCGTCTGTGATACTTAACTGCAATGACTCGGAAAGTACAAAAGGCAGCGCCCCGACAAGAGCCAGCTCAACCCAGAACATCACAGTAATCAGGAATCCGTCACGGCTGCGAAGTTCTGCACGTTGACGGCTGAATGGCAGCCACATGAGCACGCCCAATGAAAAAGTGATGGCAAAGGACAGGAAAAAAGCCCCATGGGTTTGTTCATCGTAGATAATGGCAATTACGATTGGTGTCAGCAGCGTCAGGCTGAAAACCATGAGTAGCAACCCGAGGACTTTTGAAATCACATTAAAATGCATAGGTTAGAACTTCGCTACCAACGCTAAAAAAAGGTGAAGCCAACGGCAAACAATTTTTCCACTTCCCGGGTACGGCGTTTGTCCACCACAAAGACAATGGCGTGATCGTTGTTTTTCACCACAGTATCGTGATGTGCAATGATGACCTCGCCGTCGCGCACCAGCGCCGCCAGGGTGACACCGGGAGGTGATTTGATTTCTTCGATGGTTCTGCTGACCACTTTGGATGTTTTACTGTCGCCATGGACAACGATCTCCATTGCCTCAGCGGCACCCCGGCGGAGAGAGTGCGCTTTAACCGTATCTCCGCGCCGCACATGGCTGAGCAGAATACTGGTTGTGGCCTGTTGAGGAGAGATGGCGATGTCAATTTCGCCCCCCTGAACCAGGTCGGCATAAACCGGGTTGTTGATCAGGGTCATCACTTTGCGGGCGCCGAGCCTTTTCGCCAGCAGTGAAGCCATGATATTGACTTCATCGTCATTGGTCAGGGCCAGAAAAACGTCGCTTCGCTCGATATTTTCTTCAAGTAACAGATCCTGGTCCGTGGCAGATCCATTGAGCACGATGGTTTTATCCAGTCGTTCAGAAATGTATTGGCAGCGCTCTTCCGAAAATTCGATAATTTTGATGTTGTATTGTTTTTCCAGTGCCTTGGCCAGACGGTAGCCGATATTGCCACCCCCGGCGATGACAATCCGCTGGTAGGAATTTTCAAGCCGACGCAACTCACCCATGACCTTGCGGATATCTTTTTTGGCGGCGATAAAAAATACCTCGTCGCCCTCCTCTATGACGGTATCGCCCTGGGGAAAGATAGGCCGGTCCCGGCGGAAAATCGCCGCGACCCGGGCATCCACTTTGGGCATGTGCTTGCGGAGGAGTCGCAATTCGTGCCCCACCAGTGGCCCTCCCTTGAATGCACGGACAGCCACCAGTTGGATCAGACCCTCGGCAAAATCGATAACCTGAAGACTGCCGGGTTGCTCGATCAGACGGAATATGTAGTCGGTGACCACCTGTTCCGGGGTGATCAGAAAATCCACCGGGCAGTTGGCATCACTGAATAAGCGTTCGCGAACTTTATCGTCGGTGTAACTGCGATCGCGAATACGGGCGATTTTGGTGGGTGTGCGAAACAGGGAATAGGCAACCTGACAGGACGCCATGTTGATTTCGTCGCTGCTGGTGACTGCCACCAGCATGTCGGCGTCTTCAATCCCTGCGCGGATCAGGACGTCCGGGTGAGAGGCCATGCCATAGACGGTGCGAATATCCAGCCGGTCCTGGAGCTCGCGCAGGCGGTGGTCGTTTGTATCGATGACAGAAATATCGTTGGCTTCTCCGGCCAGATGCTCGGCGAGCGTTCCACCCACTTGGCCGGCACCGGTAATGACGATTTTCATAGCTGGAAATTCCCGTTATTTGGTTAATAACCCGGACTTTGGAGAAAAAACAACCAATGCCGTTAAGCTATTGCCGTCTTGACCAGACGGGCAAAATAAAAGCCGTCATGGCCATCAATCTGTGGCATCAATTGGCGCCCTGTAGAAGTTGCCATGCCCGCTTCGGTCGCCACAGGTTCGACATGGACAGAATGGTTGTCCCTGGCGAATTCTGCGATGACCTGATCATTTTCCTGGGTCAGTGTGGAGCAGGTCGCGTAGAGCAAAACCCCGCCCTCTGCCAACAGTGGCCACAGTGCCCTCAACAGGGATAACTGCAAGGTGGCCAGCTTAGCAATATCCGTTGGCCTGCGCATTAGTTTCACATCCGGGTGTCGGCGAATAACACCCGTGGCGGAGCACGGTGCATCCAGCAAAATCCGATCGAAGGGGCGGCCATCCCACCAGCTGGCTATATCTGCGGTATCTGCGGTGATCAGCTTGGCCTGCAAACCGAGCCGCAGCAGGTTATCGGTTACCCGCGTCAGTCGTTCAGCTGCGATGTCGATGGCAATGACATCGCCCTGATTGTTAAGCAACTCGAGTATGTGACCGGTTTTTCCACCCGGTGCACAACAGGCGTCCAGGACGCGCTGACCGGGCCTGGGCGCCAGCAGCTGTGCCGCCAGCTGTGCCGCTTCATCCTGCACGCTCACGTGACCCTCGGCAAAACCGGGTAAGTTAATAACATCACAGGGTTGCTGCAGGGTGATACCGACATCACTGAACGGGGTGGGATATGCCTGGATATCTGCCTCCGCCAATATCGACAGGTATTGGTCCCGGCTGCAGTGGATTTGGTTTACCCGCAGCGTCATGGGGGGCTGATGGTTGTTGGCCGCCACCAGTTGATCCACTTGCTCCGGCCAGGCCGCTTGCCATAGGTCAATGAGCCAATCGGGGTGTGCGGTTTGAAATGCACGACGATTGCCCAGCTTGATATCGAGTGAGGTGCGCTCCCGTAAAAATCGTCGCAGTACCGCGTTGGTAAGACCTTTGGCCCAGTTTTTTTTCAGGTTCTGACAGGTGGCTACGGCTTCATTGACTGCTGCGTGAGGGGGGATCCGGGTTTCCAGTAACTGATAAAGCGAACAGGCCAGGGTAGCCTCGATGTCAAAATCCTTTTCCTTGAAGGGTTTTGTCAGCAATTCTGCGAGGTACACTGACAGTCGCGGGTAGAACCGCAATGTGCCATAACACAGCTGTTGCAACAATCCGCGGTCGCGGTCATCTACTTTAGCCAAGTATTCGGGTAGAAGTGTATTGAGTGAGCCCTCACCCCGCAGCACAGCCGCGATAATTTTAGCGGTAGCCACTCTGACATTCATGTGCCCATTACCGTACCCGGGGAAAACAGATCGGCATGTGCATTGAGCACTTCTCCGGCATGGAGGGGCCTCTTTCCGGGCAGTTGCAGTACCGTGATTAACAGGCACCCCTCTCCGGTTTTTACCAGAATACCGGACTTATCGGTATGAATGATCGTACCCGGTGCCATATTGTGGCGTTGATCTGGCACCGCGAGACCTTTCCAGATACGGATCCGATCTCCCGAGAGTGTGCTGTAACAGATCGGAAAAGGATTAAAGGCGCGAATTTTCAAAACCAGCGTTTTGACAGCTTCATGCCAGTTTATCAGGGCTTCCTGCTTGGTAATTTTTGGTGCGTAATTGCTCTGCTCGTCATCCTGTTTCTCCGCCACAATCTTTCCCTGTGCAATCTCGTCCAGGACCGTGAGCAGGGCGTCGGGGCCGATCCCGGCCAGTTTGTCATGGAGGGATCCGGCATCATCATCCGCTTCTATGGGGCAGCGGGCCTTGAGCAGCATATCGCCGGTGTCCAGGCCTTCGGCCATCTGCATAATGGTTACCCCGGTTTCGGTATCTCCGGCTTCTATGGCGCGCTGGATGGGGGCGGCACCTCGCCAGCGGGGCAACAGCGAGGCGTGGACATTGATGCATCCGTATACGGGGATAGCCAACACAGCCTTTGGCAAAAGCAGGCCGTAGGCCACAACCACAATGATGTCGGCATTATAGTTGGCTAGGATTTGCTGCTCCGCCGCCGCTTTCAGGCTGAGTGGCTGATGAACAGGTATCTGCTGATCGGTAGCCAGCAACTTGACCGGGCTGGCAGTGAGTTTTTTGCCGCGCCCGGCGGGGCGATCAGGCTGTGTGAATACGGCGACCACCTGGTGGGATGGACAATCCAGTAATGCTCGGAGGTGTGATGCTGCAAATTGCGGTGTGCCGGCAAATACGATTCGCAAAGAAGGGTCCTCAGTGTCGACCAACCGGTGTCAGTCTTGTTGACGGTGGAGTTTTTCCAGTTTTTGCCGGATCCGCTGACGCTTGATGGGTGACAGGTAATCTACGAAAAGTTTGCCGTCGAGGTGGTCAATTTCGTGCTGGATACAGACGGCCAGCAGACCTTCCGGCTCTAGCACGTAGGGCTGCCCCTCCCGGTCGAGTGCGCTCAGACGAATATGTTCAGGACGTTGGATGGTTTCATAAAAACCGGGCACTGACAGACAGCCTTCCTGATGTGGGCAGGTAATGTCGTCCAGTATTTCTACCTGTGGATTGATCATCACAATCGGCTGGTCGCCCTCATCTGATAAATCCATGACCACAATCCGCTTGTCGACGTTGACCTGGGTAGCAGCAAGGCCAATGCCGTTAGCCTGATACATGGTTTCCAGCATATCGTCCACCAACGATCTGGTGTTCTGATCGATTTCTGCTATGGGAGCAGCCCTGATACGCAGTCGTGGGTCAGGAAATTCAAGGATGTTGAGTATTGACATTTGTTTGTGACGAGTTTCTAGCAATCTGGCGTAAACCACTGCTAACATAAGGCCAATGGAGCGGAATATCACTTAATATAGTCGAGTGGGAAGTATACACACAATCCGGATATAGCACACAGGACGGCCATAAGATGAAAAAAACATTGTTGGGAATAGTAGCTGCTTGCGCTATTGCAATTGCCGCCATTGCTGCAGAGGCACCCTTTAATGAGGATGTCCCTGAAAAATATACTGTGAAGAAAGGCGACACTCTGTGGGATATATCTGATCTGTATCTGAGAGATCCCTGGTTATGGCCTGAAATCTGGTACGCCAACCCTCAGATTGCCAACCCCCATCTGATTTATCCCGGTGACATTATCTCCATGGTCTATATTGATGGCCGCCCCCGTTTAATGCTGGAAAAGCGCGATCGGCGGGTAAAACTGTCCCCCGAAGTGAAGGTCGTGCCAGAGTCGGAGGCCATTCCGGCACTGCCATTGGACATCATCAACAGTTTTCTGACCCGCAACCGTATAGTCACCCAGGAAGAGGTCGATAGAGCTCCTTACGTGGTGGCGGGCCATGAGAAAAAATTGCTCTCCGGATCGGGAGATACCTTTTATGCCCGTGGTCAGTTTGATGAAACCCCGACCTACGGACTCTACCGGGTTGGTGAGCCCTATCTGGATCCGGTGACCCAGGAAATATTGGGTATACGCGCGCAGGATGTGGGGTCCGCCAAGGTGCAAAAAGTGGCCGATGATATAGCCACCATGCTGGCGACCCGGTCCCTTGAGGAAGTGCGTATTGGGGAGCGCTTGCTGCCCCATGAAGAGCGACCACTCAATTCCATCTTTTACCCCAGTGCTCCCGACTCTACGATTGAAGGTGAGATTATGGCCGTTGAGGGTGGTATCACCCAGGTTGGGCATCTCGACGTGGTGTCTATTAACCGGGGTGAGCGCGAAGGCCTCGAAGCGGGAAATATTCTGGCCATCTTCAAACGCGGAGAAGAAGTAACTGACTACATCGCCAAGGAAAAAATAAATCTGCCTAACGAGCAGGCCGGTTTATTAATGATATTCCGCGCGTTTGAAAAAATGAGTTATGGCTTGGTGATCAAGGCTGAGCGCCCTCTGGCGGTAAACGATATTGTCAAAAACCCCTAGGCAGCGGGATGACTAAAACGCCGACCTGTGTCGGCGTTTTTTATGGGCAACGGATGCCAAGCAGGTAAGGGAGTACCAACCCAATGGACAGGGAGTCCAAAGCAGCACTAGTCATGGCTTTTCTCGATGGATGCTCACCTGCCGACAGTGTCAGATTGTGTCGGTCGGCGGGTTCCTTTGTCGAGGCAGCTGCTCAGGCAGAAGACTATTTTTCCTCTGATTCCGCCAGTCAGTCGGGACAGTTTTTCCGAAATAATCGAGCGGAACGGGAAAATCGGGCAGAGCAGGTGCTGGATTGGTGCCGGCATAATCAGGTGACCTGCCTCAATTTGCTCGACCCGGATTACCCACCTCTTTTACTGGAGCTGAGCGTTCCTCCCCCCCTGTTGTTTATTCGTGGCGATGCGCAGTTGCTGTCCATGCCACAAATCGCCATTGTTGGCAGTCGCAATGCCAGCCCCGGTGGACTGGGCAATGCCCGGGCCTTTGCCGCCGCTTTGGCGGCCAGTGGTTTTGTGATCACCAGTGGTCTGGCGCTGGGCATTGATGGGGCGGCTCATGATGGAGCCCTGCAAACGGGCAAAACCATCGCTGTGCTGGGGACCGGTCTGGATGTGATCTACCCGCGCCGACACGATGATTTGTATCGGCGGATAATTTCTCAAGGGGGTGCAGTCGTCAGTGAGTTTTTGCCAGAAACACCACCCTTTGCGGGCAATTTTCCCCGGCGTAACCGGATAATCAGTGGTCTGAGTCTGGGTATTCTGGTGGTTGAAGCGGCATTGAAGAGCGGGTCGCTGATCACTGCCCGGTACGGTCTGGAACAGGGGCGAGAAGTATTTGCCATTCCCGGTTCGATCCATAGTGCTTTCAGTAAAGGCACCCATCAGCTGCTCAAACAGGGCGCGACTCTGGTGGAATCGGCAGCGGATATTGCAGAGCAACTGGGTGGTCTGCTGGCCTCTATGGCGCCGGACGTTAAAACAGGTCAGCCACCGCCGACAGAAGCAGGACAGGTCCTGCTGGAGGCGATGGGATTCGACCCGGTTGATATGGATATGCTTGTGCAGCGTACGGCCATGTCAGTGAATACGTTGACACAGGAGCTGCTGTTGCTGGAACTGGAGGGTGCTATTGCTGTTGGGCAGGGAATCTATCAGCGGTTGCGCTAGCAGATGGCCCTTCTCATGGGGTTCATACATTGATGAGCAACAAACTCTCCTGTTAACAGGCGCATTTTATTGCGAAATTCCCCGGGTTCGGGTAGCCTGCCGCGTTTTCAGGGGGATTAAAAAATGAACAAACCCTTTATTGCCATCCTGATGGGTTCGGACTCGGATCTGCCAGTCATGGAAGCCAGCTTTGAAGTGCTCAAAAAGTTCGAGGTGCCCTTCGAAGTTAAAGTATCGTCGGCGCATCGAACGCCGGAGGCAACGCACCGTTATGTGAAGGATGCGGACCAGCGGGGCTGTGCAGCCTTTATATGTGCTGCGGGAATGGCGGCGCATCTGGCGGGTGCCGTTGCAGCCAATACCCTCAAGCCCGTGATTGGGGTGCCTATCAACTCATCACTGGATGGCCTTGATGCATTGCTCTCAACGGTGCAGATGCCCGGTGGAATTCCGGTTGCTACCGTGGCAATCGGCAAGGCAGGTGCAAAGAACGCAGCCTATCTGGCAGCCCAGATAATTGGTGTCAGTGATACTGTGCTGCACCAGAAGTTGCTGGATGAGCGAGCAGATAATGCCCGTGCCATTCTGGAAAAAGACGCGGCATTACAAGAGAAGCTGAAAAGCCTCTGAGCCGCGTCTCCGTGGGTAATTTTCGTATAGTCAGGGCGGTGGATTGCCTGCGTGGTGGTGGGGTGATGGCCTACCCCACAGAGGCAGTGTGGGGCCTCGGTTGCAACCCGTTTTCAGAGGCAGCCGTCATGCGCCTGTTGGCGCTCAAAAAACGCCGTCGGGACATGGGGCTCATCGTCATCGCCGCCTCAATCGAACAGCTGGAACCTTTTTTGGCGGGCATACCAGTGCCTGATCGCCAGCTACTAGAAGCCAGTTGGCCGGGTCCGCAGACTTGGCTGGTACCCAATAATGGTTATGCGCCAACCTGGGTTACCGGTGGCAGAGAAACCCTGGCGCTACGCGTGACGAACCACCCTGTGGCTGCGGCACTTTGTCGTGCTTATGGGGGGGGGCTGATTTCTACGTCGGCCAACCCGCATGGCTTGAGGCCGGCCCTTTCTTTGCTAAAGCTGAATCTTTATTTTTACGGTCAGCTTGATTATGTGCTGCCCGGTCCATTGGGTGGCCTGACATCTCCGACACCGATCAAAAACCTGAAAACCGGAGAGATGATCCGGGGCAGCTGATGTCCCGATTTTTACATTGTCGGTAAGTTGTCAATGGCGGGTCGGCCTATCACACTGAGTATTATGTGACCTAACCCCATTGTTTTGAGGATCTCATGACAGATAAAGCGGCCGTTAAACAGTACCTGCTGAATTTGCAAGATCGTATCTGCCATGCCTTACAGCTGGAAGACGATCGCAGCAGGTTTGCCGAGGATAGCTGGGTTCGTGAGGAGGGCGGTGGCGGTCGCAGTCGGGTGATAGTGGATGGATCGGTATTTGAAAAAGGCGGGGTAAATTTTTCCCATGTCCATGGTACACAGTTGCCCCCCTCTGCCACCGCAGCCCGCCCGGAACTGGCGGGGCGAAGCTTTGAAGCCATGGGTGTGTCACTGGTGATGCATCCGGAAAACCCCTATGTCCCCACCTCCCATGCAAACGTCCGGTTTTTTATTGCGGAGAAGGAAGGCGAAGAGCCCGTCTGGTGGTTCGGGGGTGGTTATGATCTGACACCCTACTACGGCAATGAGGAAGATTGTCGTCATTGGCATCAGACAGCCCGTGCCGCCTGCCAACCCTTTGGCCCGGAGATTTACCCCCGTTTCAAGCAGTGGTGTGACGAGTACTTTTTCCTAAAGCACCGCAACGAACCCCGTGGGGTTGGCGGCCTGTTTTTCGATGATTACAACCAGGCGGGATTTGAGCAGAGTTTTGCTCTGACAAGATCGGTTGGGGATAGCTATATTGATGCCTATCTGCCTATTGTCCGGCGCCGAAAACATGTGCCCTGGGGGCAGCGCGAGCGCCAGTTTCAGTTATATCGGCGTGGCCGCTATGTGGAATTTAATCTGGTTTATGATCGGGGAACACTGTTTGGTCTGCAGACGGGTGGCAGGACCGAATCCATTCTTATGTCGTTGCCGCCCTTGGTTCGTTGGGAATACGACTGGCAACCCGAACCCGGTTCTGCCGAGGCGGAGCTCTACCAGTTTTATCTGCAACCCCGCCAGTGGGTTTGAACCTTACATAATGGAAGGCCAGCATGACAGATCGATACGCCGTTTTCGGCAATCCCGTGGAGCACAGTAAGTCGCCGCAAATTCATCGGGCCTTTGCCGTCCAGACGGGCGAAGCGATTGCATACGATAAACAACCTGTGGCGCCAGATGACTTTTATCGTGCTGCGGACGCTTTTTTTGCTGAGGGTGGCAAGGGTCTTAACATCACGGTGCCCTTCAAGCAGGAGGCCTATAGTTATGCTGCAAAGTTGACGGTCCGCGCCCGTCATGCGGGCGCGGTAAACACCCTGGCCATGCAGAATGATGGCACGGTATTGGGGGACAACACCGACGGCATCGGTATGGTCAGAGACATGCTTGAGAACCTCAACTGGCAGATTAAAGGCAGAAAAGTGCTGGTTCTTGGTGCCGGTGGTGCAGTGCGTGGCATCCTTGAGCCTTTGCTGGAGCAATTGCCTCAGCATGTGGTCATTGCCAACCGTACACTGGCCAAGGCGCTGCAACTCGCTAAAGGATTTGCGGAAATGGGTTACTTGCTCGGTTGTGACTATGAGATGCTCGAGGGTCAGCAGTTTGACCTGATCATTAATGGCACCAGTGCCAGTCTTTCAGCACAGTTACCGCCCCTCCCCGATGGGTTACTGGCAGGTCAGGCCTGTTGCTACGATATGATGTACGCGGCACAGCCAACGGTATTTATGATCTGGGCCAAACAGCAGGGTGCTACCAGCATCACCGATGGCCTGGGCATGCTGGTCGAACAGGCGGCGGAATCCTTTCGGCTCTGGCGTGGTATAAGCCCAAATACCGCGCCGGTTATTGCTGAAATCCGCCAGTCGCTATAGGTGGACCTGGTCTGTTCGGACACCCCATAAAATATTTGCGGGGCTATTCCGCGTCATTTCGCCAGTCATCAGCCTGCTCGGCGAGATACTGATCTTTAAGTTTGACGTAATTGCCGGGGGAGTAGGAAAAGAACGCCCGCTCTTCGTCAGAAACTGGTCTCAGTAACCGGCAGGGATTGCCTACATAGAGGTTGCCGCTTTCCAGATGCTTCCCGGGCGGCACCACTGTGCCGGCGCCGATGATCACCTCATTCTCTACTACAGCGCCATCATTAATGATGGCGCCATTGCCCACCAGAATATAGTCGCCGAGTGTACAGCCGTGAAGAATGGCGCCGTGACCGACAATCACGTTGTCGCCGATAGTCAGTGGCCAGCCTCCGGGGTTGAAGTCACTTGCATGGGTGATGTGCAATACGGCGGTATCCTGAATATTTGAGCGATTGCCTACGGTAATGCGATGCATGTCGCCGCGAACTACGGCTCCGGGCCACACTGAGACATCATCGCCGAGGGTGACATTGCCAATCACAGTCGCTGCCGGATCAATGTAAACTCGTTCGCCGAGGGTGGGTAAAACACCTTTATAGGGTCGGATATTCTCTGTCATCATGACTCCTGCGCTGACTAATGGATCTATAACGATATAATACGTTGCCAGATGGCTGGCTTATAGCCGTTGTAGCGATCTGGCATAACGTTTGGTTGAATTTTTCACTTATCACCGACCGGAAGGCCTTTCTCGATGTTTAAAGCTGACAAGCGTTTTATTGCAGGTGCGGTCTGCCCGCGCTGTAACCAGATGGATAAGCTGGTGGTTTTCAATGAGGATGGCAAGGATTTCAGGGCCTGTGTCAGCTGTGATTTTCAAGAGCAGATGTTTATGCAAGGTGCCCCCCGCGAACTGGAGACCCGGGTTAATCTCTCTCCCGAGGAAAGGCGGGTTGACGTGCAGACGGTGAAGCTCGTCGATCCCAAAAAATGACACATCCCACCGATATCAGTGAATCAGTAATTGTCCCGATCCGTTAAACAATAGATTGACCGATAAATTGTCGATCAGACAGGGCCACCGCTGTAGATCACTTGCCCACCGATTGCTGCGGTCCTCCCGGCATGCCTCGGGAACAAACACCAGATCTTTTTGCTGCAGCTCATCCACGATCAGATGAACAGCGCTGTCGAGTTGATTGGCGAAAGGTTCACCAATCAGGTGATGGATGATCAGGTTTGAACGAGTCATATCCATCGGCACCAATGGCATGTTGTAGCCCGAGATAAACCGGTCATTGACCTCTTCGACCAGTCGATGGGCGAGATAGGATTCGCCCATAAGGGAATTGAGCCCTTCGTGACCGGCCACCAATGCTGGCGGTTCCATGAAAAACTCCCTGGCTGTGGAAATCACCGGTTCTATGTAATCGATAAGTCCGCATTCATCTGCGATGGCATCTACTGCATCAATAAATTCCGGTACCTTATCTATGTAGTGAATAATAAAATTGAGGAGCGCTGGAATGATATTTTCTGATGGCAACTGAATGGATTTGTGGAGTGGGCTGACGCGGGTCTTGAGTAGTCTGGCAAGCTGACCGGTTGTCCTTTCATGGGTCTTGGCAGCGGCAATAGCCTGGCGAATAATTACAGTATCCATAGTCAAAAGTTAGTTGAGCTGGATCAAAAGGCAAAGAACATCTTGCTATAAGCCGCGCTGGTTTTTGTTCATCAGCATGTTTGAGCGATCCACTGACCACGTTTACTGAACAGAGCAAATAACCATACCATCTGAATGCTGCGAGCCACTAAAAATCCTAGGTACGCTAACCATAGCCCATGGTTGCCGAGTGGGGCTGAAAAGTACCACAGTGGCAAAAAAACCAGCAAAGACGCTATCAGCATGCTGTCCTGCATTGCGCGGGTTTTGCCGCTGCCGATGAAAATACCGTCCGCCATAAAGCAGGCAAGGCCGACCAGTGGCATGGCTGTCAGCCAGGGCCAATAGATTTTCACCGCAGGTAAAACCTCTGGCAGGTTCGTAATTGCGCCAATAATGATGTCCGGGAAAAACCCGTAAATGAGAGTGGCGATCAAGGCGATAACCAAACCCCAGGCAGTGGTAATCAGACAAATACGGTAAAAGTCTTTGAGGTTTTTTTTGCCGATGGCATGCCCGGCAAGGGACTCGGCGGCATGCGCAAACCCATCCTGTGTAAACGCCACCAGCAGTATTAACTGCATCAGGATGGCATTGGCCGAGAGAATGACATCACCCTGCCGTGCTCCCTGGGCGGTGAAAAAAGTCATGATGAATACCAGGCAGGCTGTGCGGATGAACAGATGACGGTTAGCCCTTAACAGCTCGCGATATCTGGACCATTGTGTCAGTTGCATTGACCTGATCGGTGTTTGGAGCTGGCGTATGGTGACTGTCACCAGTAGCAGTGCGAGTGCCAAACCGAGATATTCCGCAGTTAAGGAGGCCCATGCCGCTCCGGCACTGTTCAGTTTCATTCCGACTATGAACAGAAAATCAAAACCAACATTGGTGAGGTTGACGAATAGCATAAGGAACAGCGTGGTACCGGCTCGCTGCAGCCCGAGCAGCCAGCCCATCGCGCAGAAGGTGGCGAGGGTGGCGGGAGCAGCCAGAATGCGAATCTGGCAGTATTCCATGGTCAGTGGTCTGGCTGCAGCAGACGGTTTTATCAGATCGAGTATCAGGGTGAGGAGGGGTTGCCGCAACAGGATCAACAGGATCCCGAGGGTGAATGCTATTACCAGAGACTGAGCCAGCACTTCAATGCAGCGGGATGTATCTCCAGCACCCCAGGCTCTGGCGGTTACGCCGATAGTGCCCATCCGCAGAAATCCGAATAACCAGAACAGCATGGTCAGTACGCTACTGCCTGCAGCCACGGCAGCGAGAAAACGGGCATTTGCCAGATGACCGAGAATCGCGGTATCAACGAGGCCCAGGGTCGGGATACTGATGCTTGCCAGGGTCATAGGCAGGGCGATCACTAAAACTTTTTGTTGGATAAGCGGTGATTTCATTTTGTCCCTGGGCGGTTAAAGCGGCCATTCTGCCAGAAAAAGCATTCACTCTTTGGGCGGAATAGTCTGGAGCGGTGCGGAAAGAATCTGGTATACTCGCCCGGTTTTTCGTGTCCAGAGAGGCTGTTTGGCTCTCGCAGGATGAAATTCATAACTAGAAACAATAACTTATTGACTGGAGATAGGGCGATGTCAAGAAGAGCACGTATGCTTTTCGCGCTGCTGCTAGCCCCTGCGATGTTCTTGGCCACTTTTGGCAAAGCATTGGCAGATGATGCACAGCGTTGGGCTGTCAATATGCCCAAGGGGGTAACCCCTGTGAGCAACGCAATCTACGATATTCACATGATCATTTTCTGGATCTGTGTGGTGATCGCGGTTGGCGTATTTGGCGTGATGTTTTACAGCATGTATGCGCACCGCAAGTCCAAGGGTGCCGTTGCTGCAAACTTCCATGAAAATACCACAGCTGAGATTGTCTGGACCGTGATTCCAGCCGTTTTGCTGATCGTTATGGCGATTCCGGCAACCAGCGCGCTACTGCAGGTGTACGATGCCAGTGAAGCCGAGATGGACATCAAGGTCACCGGTTATCAGTGGAAATGGCAGTATGAGTATCTTGGTCAGGATGTCTCCTTCATGAGCGAGCTGGCCACGCCCGAATCTGAAATCTACAACACAGCCCCCAAAAGCCAGTATTACGTACAGGAGGTAAGTGAACCCCTGGTGATACCGGCCAATACCAAGGTGCGTTTCCTGATCACGGCGAAAGACGTGATTCATTCCTGGTGGTTGCCTGATCTCGGTGTCAAAAAAGATGCTATTCCCGGTCTGGTCAACGAAACCTGGGCCTATGTCAATGAGCCGGGTATCTACCGTGGAGCCTGTACCGAGCTTTGTGGCCAGGGTCATGCCTTTATGCCAGTTGTGGTCAATGTGCTTGAAAAAGAAGCCTATAATTCCTGGTTGGCAGAGAAAAAAGAAGCTGCTGCTGCAGAACGTGAACTGTCTAAAAAGACCTTTACGCTGGATGAGCTGATGGCGCAGGGGGAAGAGGCTTACAATCGTTCCTGTGCTGCTTGCCACCAGGTGAACGGTCAGGGTATCACCGGAGTATTTCCCTCGATGGTTGGTGGTATGACAACTGGCGATATTACTTCACATATCGATATCGTGGTGAATGGTAAGGCGGGAACGGCGATGCAGGCTTTCGGTGGTCAATTGTCAGAGGTGGATATTGCTGCGATTGTTACCTATGAGCGCAATGCCTGGGGTAATAATACCGGTGATGTCGTGCAGCCCATCGATATTCTCAAACATAAGCAAGGCCAATAAAGGAGGATTAAGTCATGGCACACGGTCCCGCAAAAGGTATTGGCCGCTGGCTATTTACCACGAACCACAAAGACATCGGTACGATGTACCTATGGTTTAGTTTTGCCATGTTTCTGTTGGGTGGCTTTTTTGCCATGGTGATTCGTGCCGAGCTGTTTCAGCCCGGTATGCAACTCGTCAAACCCGAATTTTTTAACCAGATGACGACAATGCATGGGTTGGTGATGGTATTTGGTGCCATCATGCCGGTATTTGTCGGTCTGGCAAACTGGATGATCCCGATGATGATCGGGGCACCGGATATGGCGTTGCCGAGGATGAACAACCTCAGTTTCTGGATACTACCCTTTGCCTTTCTGATGCTGACCTCCACCCTGTTCATGGATGGCGGTGGCCCCAACTTTGGTTGGACGTTCTATGCACCGTTGTCGACAACCTATGCTCCTGATTCGGTGAATTTCTTCATTTTTGCCATTCATATCATGGGCGCTTCTTCGATCATGGGCTCCATTAATATTATTGCTACTGTGCTTAACATGCGCGCACCTGGCATGACATTGATGAAAATGCCGATGTTCGTCTGGACCTGGTTGATTACCGCATTCCTCCTGATTGCTGTGATGCCGGTACTGGCGGGTGCTGTCACCATGATGCTGATGGACATCAATTTTGGTACCAGCTTCTTTAACGCAGCGGGTGGTGGTGACCCGGTATTGTTCCAGCACGTGTTCTGGTTCTTTGGTCATCCCGAGGTATATATCATTATCCTGCCGGCTTTTGGTGTGATTTCACACATCATTCCGACATTCAGCCGCAAGCCGCTGTTTGGCTACAGTTCCATGGTGTACGCAACAGCATCCATCGCCTTCCTGTCGTTTATCGTATGGGCACACCATATGTTCCTGGTGGGAATGCCGGTGGGTGGGCAGCTGTACTTCATGTACGCCACCATGCTGATTGCCGTGCCTACCGCTGCCAAGGTGTTCAACTGGATCAGCACTATGTTCAGGGGCTCACTGTCCTATGAAACACCGATGCTGTTTGCCATAGCCTTTGTGATTCTGTTTACCATCGGCGGTTTTACCGGTTTAATGTTGGCCATTGCGCCTGCGGATGTTCAATATCACGACACCTACTTCGTGGTGGCCCACTTTCACTACGTAATGGTTGCCGGCTCGTTGTTTTCTGCCACCGCCGCTGTCTATTACTGGCTGCCCAAATGGTGCGGACGGATGTACAACGAAACAATGGGCAAGGTGCAGTTCTGGATCTCGTTCATTGGTTTCAACGTGACCTTCTTCCCGCAGCATTTCCTGGGTCTGGCCGGTATGCCACGTCGTTACGCCGATTATGCGCTGCAGTTCTCTGACTGGAATATGATTTCCAGTATTGGTGCTTTCATCTACGGTGCCGCCCAGCTGTTGTTCCTGTTCAATGTTGTTCGGACCATCAGATCTGGCAAACCCGTGAGTGAACCAAAAACCTGGGAAGGTGCAGAAGGCCTGGAGTGGACTGTTGCGACGCCAGCTCCATACCACACTTTCAGTACAGCACCGGTCGTAAAATAACAGGAAAACAAACGAACATGTGGGCCAATGCAACCAGACCACTGATATTCAAACTGCTTGTTGGAGTGGTCTGCATGTTCCTGTTTGCCCTGTTTGTCATGCCGCCGCTTTACGACATGTTTTGTGAGGTCACCGGTATTGGTGGCAAAACATCGGGTCCTTATGTGGCCTCTGAAGCGGGTATTGATACCAGCAGGACAGTCAAGGTGCAGTTCGTTGCTACGAACAATGCCGCTATGTCCTGGCAATTTTCGCCTAAGGTATATGAGGTGGTGGTTCATCCAGGAGAAGCGACTGAGGTGGTGTTTTATGCTAAAAACAGCACGCATCGGGATATGGTTGCCCAAGCCATTCCGAATGTTACACCCTTTAATGCAGCATCCTACTTCCATAAGACCGAGTGTTTCTGCTTTAACCAGCAGCCACTCAAAGCGGGAGAAGAAGCCGACTTACCGCTGGTATTTATAGTGGATCGTGATCTGCCCAGGGCGGTTAAGACAATCACATTGTCTTATACCCTTTTTGATATAACGGATCGTGTAACTGACGGTTCGGTGGCAAAACTAAATTGATGATAAGAACCGATCCACCAGGGTCGGCGTTGATGGAGAAAAAGTAATGTCTACAGAGAGCAGCTATTACGTTCCTGAACAAAGCAAGTTGCCTGTACTGGCGGCACTGGGGATGGGTCTTATGGCCTATGGCGCCGGGAGTTGGGTGCAGGGTGGTTCGGCACTGGTGTTACTTGCTGGTGCGATTGTGATGGTGTTTACCCTCTACAACTGGTTCAGTACCGTTATCCACGAAAATATGGCGGGAATGAACAGTGCTCAGCTCAAGCGCTCCTACGTATGGGGTATGAGCTGGTTTATTTTTTCTGAAGTGATGTTCTTCGCCTGTTTCTTTGGTGCCCTGTTTTATGTGCGCGTACTGGTATTGCCCTGGTTGGGTGGCGAAGGTGGTCATGCAGGCAACGAGCTACTGTGGGAAGGCTTCGAGCCCGCCTGGCCCCTGATGACTACGCCCGATATGGCCGTCAATGGCGAAAATGCCCAATTCATGGGTCCTGAGCAGCATATGAGTTTTCCCGGTTGGGCCAACCTGCTGGGGTGGTTGCCACTGTGGAATACGATTGTTCTACTGTCTTCGAGTGTAACCGTACACATTGCTCACACCGCACTGAAAAACAGTAATCGTGCGAAATTCAATTTATGGCTGGGCATTACTGTCCTTCTCGGTGCCATCTTTATTGTGCTTCAGATAGAAGAGTACATCCACGCCTATCAACATATGGGGCTGACCCTGGAGTCGGGGATCTACGGAACAACGTTCTTTATGCTGACGGGATTTCACGGAGCTCACGTGACCATGGGGACTATCATGTTGCTGATCATGTTCCTGCGTGGACTCAAGGGCCACTTCAGTCCCGACGATCAGTTCGGATTTGAGGCAGCCTCCTGGTACTGGCACTTTGTTGATGTGGTCTGGGTCGGTTTGTTTATTTTTGTCTACGTGCTTGCCTGATTCAGCACTTTTTGGGCTGCAATAAAAAAGCGGCCAGGGTTTCCCTGGCCGCTTTTTCTCACTCTGTAGAAGAAAAACCTATTGATGCATTTGCGGAGCGACCCGTTCGGGGTGCAGTTGGCGATCCCAGGGAGCTTTGCTGGTAAGTTGTCCGGAGTAGATACCCCAGGCAATTGTCCCCACTAATGCAACAGCCAGTACTACCCGTACGCCGAGAGCATAAAGGGTTCTTTTGCTCGGATTACCGACGTCTTTCATCAGAAAAACCAGTGCACTACTCAAGCTGATAAGAACTGCAATGAATAAAAAGACAATGATGGTTTTAAGTAACATTAAAGTGGCCCCGATCTTCAGAGAATTTATTTAAACACAGATGCCAGTTGAACCGCAGCAGCAAGCTAAAATTTCCTTCCAGTGGCAGTGGAACTGGAAAATATTGCTATTCGCTGGCATTTTTTTCCCAATCACAATCAGTCTTGCCTTCTGGCAACTGGAGCGTGCCGATGAAAAGCACGCGCTACTGGAAACCTATCAACAGAAAAAGATTGCAGCACCGGTTTCCATAGCGGAGGCAATGAGGTTTTCTGATCAGCAGTATGTTCGTGTTCATCTTGAAGGTGAATATGATAACCGGTCTCCTCTGTTGATAGACAATCAGGTTCGCAACGGGCGTCCGGGCTATGAAGTTATCAGTCCGTTTGAATCCTCTCAGAATGGCTGGTTTTTGGTGAACCGTGGTTGGTTGCCGGGGGGGCTTGATCGCAGTGTTTTGCCCGATGTGGGTGCGGTGCCCGGCAAAGTCACCCTGGTAGGTTATCTGTACCGCTCTCCCGGTAAACAGCTGATGTTGGGTGAAGATAGGTGGAGAGAGGGCGACGGACCGAAAATTATTCAGAATGCGGCACCGAAAAAAGTCTCGGAAAAATTGGCCATCCCTTTTTATGATTACACGCTGCGGCTCGATGCAGGTATGCCGGGAGCACTTGAAACCGGTTGGCAGGTAGTGAATGTGGTGCCGGGGATGCATACTGGATATGCGGTTCAGTGGTCGGCATTATCCATAGCACTGCTTCTTCTGACTTTATTCGCCAACTCAAATCTTGGTGCTGTCCTAAAGCATCGCAAGTCATATACACGTAAAAAAACGGAGTAATGGTTATGACCGAGAATCAGGCCAAGCCGGGTTACTGGCCAATATTGATCATGATTGGGGTTTTGTCCGGGGTTATTGTGGCCGGTTTTCTGCTGTTTCCGAAAACACCTGATGAACGCAATAGTTTATTGGCTCGCCTCGGGACAACCAATTTTGGAGAATTTGTAGTGCCGGCCGTATCCATGACGGCTCTGAACCTGAAGACAGTCGATGGCAAGCCCTGGGTATTTCCCGAGCAAAAAATAAAATGGCGTCTGATTATTCCTGGTCCCGGAAAATGCATTGATGAGTGTCGTGAGCTACTTCATACCACCAGACAGGTTCATATCAGTCTGGGGAAATACAGCCGCCGTTTCGAGCGGGTCTACATCGCGTTGGATGATGACATTGATCCGGAAACAGAGCGTTATATGGAGGAGCATCCCTATCTGAGCGTTGTTCATGGCAAGCAGAACGAACTGGGGCTGTTATTGGAGGCCACCAATGCACCTCTGTTCACAGAGGGCCAACCTCTAAGAGCCTATCTGGTGGACCAGGAGGGCTTGATCATGATGTCGTACACCTTGGCCAATGCTGGTAAGGAATTGATCGAGGACATAGAGCACCTGATGAAATACTCGCCCGGCTGAAAGTATTTGCCAGATCAAAGAACGTTGCCAGCTCCCCACTTAAGTCATGGTGTTTTGGTGAAGTAAATAAACCACGTCGTGTACGGTAATTGATGTCCGCAAATTCCCCCAAACAACGCCAAGCCGGCTTCAGATTGGCTGTAATCGCCACTGTTCTGTCGGTAGTCGTTTTGCTACTTGGTGTTTTTACCCGCCTGACGGATGCCGGGTTGAGTTGCCCCGACTGGCCGGGCTGTTATGGCTATTTTTCATGGCTGAACAATGCTGATGCTATTGCGCGAGCCGAACGGCTTTATCCCGACAACCTGGTCGAACATCAGAAAACCATGATCGATATGGTTCACCGGTACACAGCGGCTGTGCTGGGTTTGTTGGCGATTGCGCTGGCTGTTATCTCCTGGTTGCGCAGAGAGGATGAGGGCTACCCTTTTCGGTTGCCAACCTTTATTTTGTTCCTGGTAGTCTGGCAGAGCCTGTTTGGCATGTGGTCTGTCACATTAAAATTGTGGCCACAGATTGTGACGCTTCATCTACTCACTGGCATGGTGACTTGTTCGCTGTTATGGTTACTCACCCTCCGCCTGAGTGGTCGTGAGTGGCGACTTTCTTCGGAAGTAATGGATCGGTTGGGCAGCGTTAAATCCTGGTTGCTGGTGGTGGTAACCGTAACCCTGTTACAGATTTTTCTGGGGGGATGGACGAGCGCCAACTATGCTGCTTTTGCCTGTGTCGAGTTTCCCACTTGTCAGGGTGAATGGTGGCCTGACATGGATTTCAAAAACGGTTTTAACCTAATGCAAACGATCGGACCCAATTATTTGGGTGGGAAGCTGGAAAGTGAAGCGCGAGTAGCCATTCATGTCATGCATCGCCTGGGTGGTTTGATCCTTGGGTTGTTGATAATTGGTTTTTCGGTGCGACTGTTCACAATTAAAAGTACCCGGTTTCGCTGTATGGGACTGATAACACTGGCAGTTTTGACCGTGCAGATTGCCCTTGGGGTCAGTAATATTTTTCTGATGTCACCGCTGCTTATGGCATTGATGCATCATTTGGCAAGTGTCCTGTTACTGCTGGTATTGGTCACGATCGCTGCCAGAACCTGGACAGCCAGGCTGGAATGACAGGTACAGGAGTTTTAAATGATAAATGAATCAGGGGTCGAGATGGAAAAAGCGGTCTGGCGCGACTATCTGGAGCTCACGAAACCCAACGTAGTGGCGTTGATGATTCTCACTACAGTGATTGGTATGTTCCTCTCGGTGCCGGGTATGGTGCCAGTCAATGTGCTGATTTTAGGTAATCTCGGAATTGCTCTCTGCGCCGGGGCTGCCGCCGTGGTTAACCATGTTGTGGATCGCCAAATCGATACCAAAATGGCCAGGACGGTCAATCGTCCGGTGGCAAAGGGTCGTGTCGAACCGGTCCAGGCCATGGTATTTGCCACTGTGCTCGGCCTGTTGGGCATGGCTATCCTGTTGGTCTACATCAACCCGCTCACTGCCTGGCTGACTCTGGCATCGCTGGTGGGCTATGCCGGCGTCTACACTCTGTTCCTGAAGCGGGCCACACCACAGAATATTGTAATAGGTGGTTTGGCGGGTGCTGCTCCCCCGCTGCTGGGTTGGACAGCGGTGACCGGTGAAATCCACGGATATGCACTGCTGCTGGTACTGATTATTTTTGCGTGGACACCACCGCATTTCTGGGCGCTGGCAATACACCGTAAGGACGAATACGCCAAGGCGGATATTCCGATGTTGCCGGTGACCCACGGTGAAAAATACACCAAGCTGCATATTCTCCTGTACACCCTGATGTTGCTGGTAATTAGCGTACTTCCCTTTGTGACCGGCATGAGCGGTTGGCTTTACCTGCTGGGGGCATTGGCGCTCGGCGTCGGGTTCATTTATTGGGCCATTGTCATGATGGTCGGCAAAAAACCCAATGCCGGAATGGATACTTTTAAGTACTCGATCATCTACCTGATGGCGCTGTTTGTGATTATGCTACTTGATCACTATCTGATTACGGTCCCCGCATTCCTTCCCTAGTAAGGGGTTTTGAGTAGTTATATCCAAAAACAAGTGAGATATCCAACGTGTTAACCAGGCAAAAAAATAGGGGCAGCGTGAAGCTGACAGTCACGGTATTGGTTGTTTTTGTTGCGTTGGTGGTTGCTGGTTTTGTCTTCAAACTGAATCAGCCCCGTGTCCTTAGCCAACAGGAACTTCAGACCAATGGCGCCGTTCTGCTGGATACACCCCGTCAGTTCAGTGAATTTCAGTTAACTGACCATCGGGGCGAAGTGTTCGACAAAAACAGTCTGAAAGGTAAGTGGTCACTGCTGTTTTTCGGATTCACCCACTGTCCCGATATCTGCCCCACGGCTATGGCTTCGGCTGCCAGGATGTACGTCGGTCTCGAACCCGAGGAGCAGGAAAAACTTCAGGTCGTCCTGATTTCACTGGATCCGGAAAGGGATACCACAGATAAACTTGCTGAGTATGTGCCTTATTTCAACCCGGAATTTGTTGGTGCCACAGGCGACAAATATGTGTTGCTAAAGCTGGCCACTGAGCTGAATGTCGCCTTTACGAAAGTTGAGCTGGAAGGTGGTGATTACACCATAGACCACAGTGGTAACATGGTGCTTGTTAATCCCTATGGAGACTACCACGGTTTCCTCAAGCCACCCTTTGAAGAAGAACAGATGCGCCTGACTTTGCGCTCGATTATCGCTTCATTTCGACATTAACTTTGATAGTGCCCTCACTGAGATCACTGCTTTTTAATCAATGAGAGCAAAAACACTCCACCGGCACAGAGTACGATCGATGGCCCAGCTGGCGTGTCCAGAAACCAGGAGCTTGATAGCCCGCAAATAACGGCCATACAACCCATGAGGCTGGCGAGTAAGGCCATCTGTTCCGGGGTTCGTGCAAAGCGTCTCGCTGTGGCTGCGGGTATCACCAGTAGCGATGTGATCAATAGAATTCCCACAACTTTCATCGCAATGGCAATTTCCAGAGCAATAATCAACATAAAGGCCGATCGAACAGCCGTTACCGGTATACCCTCGACCCTGGCCAGTTCTTCATGGATCGTGATCGACAGGAGCGGTCTCCAGAGGAATATCATCAATAAAATCGATGCGGAACCAATACTATAGATAATCAAAAGATCTTGAGCTGTCACGGTTAATAAATCGCCAAACAAAAGGCCCAACAAATCGACTTTGACAGAGGGCATCAACGAGATTGCCACCAGACCAATAGCCAGCGAGGTATGTGAAAGAATCCCCAGCAGAGTATCTGAGGCCAGATTTTGCTGTTGTTGCAATACCACCAGAATTAGCGCCAGTACCAGACAGACAATGATTACCGACAGGGTTGGGTTAATGGACATCAACAGAGCCAGCGCCACCCCCAGCAGGGAAGAATGCGCGAGGGTATCGCCAAAATAGGCCATGCGTCGCCAGACAATAAAAGCGCCCAGTGGGCCGGTGACCATGGCAACTCCGAGCCCTGCCAGCAGGGCGTAAAGTAAAACATCAATCATGGTGGCCGTCTCCGGAATAGACACTGCCGCTGTTGTCGCCCGAGTCATGGCTGTGATCGTGGTGGTGTGTGTAGGGCGCTGTCCTGCTGCCGAAAAGCTCAATAAAAGCAGGGTTTGTGCTGACCTGGTCGGGGTGACCATGACAGCAGACATGCTGGTTGAGACAGATAACTTCGTCCGTGGCAGACATCACTAGATGCAGATCGTGGGAGACCATCAGTACGCCGCAATCCAGCCGATCCCGAAGTTGCCCGATCAGGCGATAAAGACCTTCCTGGCCGATCACGTCAACCCCTTGAACCGGTTCATCGAGTACCAGTAAATTGGGTTTTCGCAGGATAGCCCGGGCCAGCAGAGCCCGTTGCATTTCGCCGCCGGAAAGAGATTGCAAGGGCATATCAATCAGCTTCTCAATGCCAACTTCGGCCAGTGCATTAAGGCACAGCTGCAAGCTGGGTTCTGCCAGCGACAGAAAACGCCGCAGCGTAAGGGGCAATGTCGGGTCGATATGTAATTTCTGTGGCATGTACCCGACACGCAGGTCAGGGGCCCGAGTCACTGTACCAGTATCCGGTTTGAGTAAACTGAGGACAATTTTTACCAGGGTGGTTTTGCCGGCCCCGTTCGGTCCAATCAGTGTAATAATCTGCCCCGTCTCGATGGTCAGGCTGACGTCCGATAAAACACGGTTTCCCTGAAAGGCATGCCCGATTGCGCTGAGTTCGATCAGCGGCGCCTTCACAATTGGCACTCCGGACAGATACCGACGATTTCAATCACTTTGGATTCCACCTGGAAGTTTGCCCGCCCGGCGGCGTGTTTGACGGCATGATCCACCTGGTCGTCGCTGCACTCTGCCGTTGAACCGCATTGTCCACAGATGAGAAAAAAATCACTGTGGTAATTACCGGGAAAGGGGCAGCCTATGTAGGCATTCAGGGACGAGAGACGATGAATCAGGCCCTGGTCCAGCAGGAACTGAATCGCCCGGTAAACTGTGGGTGGCAAAACACGATGAGCAGATGTTTCTGATTGCGACATCAGGTCGACTATTTCATAGGCACCGAGTGGACGGTGACTGGCCCATATGGTTTTCAGAACCGTTTCACGTATCGGCGTGAGCCGGACTTTTCTGGCATCACAAAGCTCCCTGGCACGGCACAGTGCTGCATTGATGCAGCGCTTGTGGTCATGGCGGTGATAAGCGATTCGGGAGTTGGTCAGCATTTCTAGTCTCTTCAGAAAAGATGTTACTTTATATCGTTTGTTCTCTAGTTGAGCATACAGTTCAACTCAAATAGGTAATATTGATACATTGTTGCATTTAACTTTGGTTGCCACGGTATGAACCATTTATGGCTCTAGAGCCTGGCAGTCAGTATACTTTCAGGGCCTGTAGTTGAATCTACATTGATGAAACAATATAGCAATAGATAATGAAAAAGAAGACATATACACATGGGATCGCCCTCTTGATTGCTGGCGCAATGCTGGCAAACAGGGTCATTGCAGATGAAGTGCCGGAAGTGATCGCTTCCATCAAGCCCCTCGCTGCCATAGCTGAGGCGATTGCTGGCGAAAGCGTTGTGGTCAACGTGTTATTACCGGCAAATATCTCACCCCATGACTACTCACTGAAATTTTCCGATCTTCGTGCACTAAGGTCTGCCAAGCTGATCATTTGGATTGGTCCACACTTTGAGTCTGTGTTGCAGAAACCTCTTGCACAGCGGTCTGACTCGCAGTTACAGATTGCCCAATTAAACGGGTTGATTTGGCCACCGGAACACACGGAAAAAACCCCGGAGCACTCACACGGACATGCGCATGATAGTCTCACACGGGACTTACATGTCTGGCTCAATCCGATGAATGGAATCGTGATTGCCCGGGCGATTGCAGCGGAGCTGACCAGGAAATACCCTGCCAAACAGGCCATTTTTGATCAGAATCTCGAGGCGTTTACCGAGGTGGTTACTCAACTGGACTCCGTGAGCAGGCAGCGGCTTGCGGGTTTGCGCGAACGCGGTTTTATCGTCATGCATGATGGCTATAGTCATTTTGTCGCTCATTACGGATTGAAGCAGTTGGCCACGGTGCAACTGTCCGGTGGCATCACACAGGGCATCCGCCACTACGGGCAAATGTTGGCGTTGGGGCAGGAAGTAGGCTGTGTCTTCAGTGAGCCGCAACTGGACAGTAAGGCCGCGCGTCAGTTGGCGCAGCAATTGGGGGCAAAAAGTACGGAGCTCGACCCTTTGGGGGTCCACCTGGATTCAGTAAAGGGGGGATATCCAGTGCTGATAGAAGGCGTTGTGGACGCGTTTGTCGGTTGCCTGAGCGAATAAGCGCAGTTAATCAGGCAGGGGAATGTAACCGACAATCCGGCGATGAAGCTTTTCCTTGTATTCAGCTGGATCACGTTTTATTGACAGCGTGTCGCCGTGCTCGGGAAGGAATGAGTTTAATAGTCTGGATATCCAGAATCGGGTGGCAGAGAAACATAAAATATCTTGCCAATATTGATTTTCTACAGTGCAAAAAGGTCTTTCAGCGGCATAGGCGTCCAGCAATGCGCTAGTCAGTTGCCGGTCCAGTTCACCCTGTTGATTACAACACCATTCATTAACTGCCTGGGCCACATCCAGCAGGAGCCAGTCAGTGCAGGCAAAGAAGAACCCCGTCACGGCTTGAAGTTGCGCCCCTTTGAATATCAACTGATCGGCAAACAGGCTGCCTATAAGGGGGCCGGAGGGTAGCACTGGGCCAGCCTCTGCTGTCCGTCTGAATCGGACCAACTGTTCTTTCAGCAATGCCGCATCCCCTGCCGATAATTGGTCTATCACTTCCTGTGCGGCAAGATCCAGCCATATCAGGCTGCGGGGGTTGCTGTACTGCTCACTGAAGCCCTGGGTACTGGCGTGCATTCTGCCAAGGAACGTGCCAATTTCCTGGCATATTGAAGGGTTAGGTTGCTCTGGTGCATGTCCTTCCGGTAATTGAAACAGTAGTGCCGGCGATTCGCCATAGTTGGTCACATGATGACCCGAGTGGTCGGCAAGACAGGGCGTGACGGGGATTTGTTGCACCCGGAGGTGATTCACCAATCGAGCTGAGAACGCCAGCCGCTCTCTGGCAGCCTCACCCGCTACCACTAGAAAAAAACGGTCGCCGGCGACAACACTGAATCTGCAGGTCAGGTGATTCCTGGCTGCATAAACGGCATCAATGTTAGCGACCAATCTTTCTGGTGAATATTGAACAAGAAAATGGTTGAGTGTCCGAATATTGGGCAACAGGAACGAAGACATGGCGTTAATGATACCTCACGAATTTCCTGGTTAGATTAGCTGCTTGTTGGCTGGAAAGAAACAATTTGGGGTATGCTTCACCCACTCAAGTCTCAGCTCAAGTTGCCTGCCAATGAATGATAAAACACCGCTCGTACTGGTGGATGGATCCTCCTATCTTTACCGGGCTTTTCATGCCTTACCCCCCCTGATGACTTCGGGAGGGCAGCCAACGGGCGCCATCAAGGGGGTTGTTTCAATGATCCGCCGCCTGTTGAAGGACTACCCGGGAAGTCCTTTAGTGGTGGTTTTTGATGCCAAAGGAAAAACCTTTCGCGACGAACTGTTTGAAGAGTACAAGTCCCACCGTCCGCCTATGCCCGATGACCTGAGCAAACAGATTGAACCGATCCATCAGATTATCCGTGCCATGGGGTTGCCGCTGCTGGTGGAAGAGGGCGTGGAGGCCGACGATGTCATTGGCACGCTTGCGCTGAAAGCCTCGCAAAACCAGACCCATGTGGTGATCTCCACTGGTGACAAGGATATGGCTCAACTGGTTTCAGAGCAGATTACGCTGGTCAACACCATGACTGAAACGGTCATGGATCCGCAGGGGGTGATCGACAAATTCGGTATTCCGCCAGAATTGATGATTGATTATCTGGCGCTGGTTGGCGACAAATCAGACAACATCCCCGGTGTCCCTGGCGTCGGTGAAAAAACGGCCCTGGCCATACTGCAAAATCTGGGTGGTATGGATGCCATATACGGCGATCTGGAAGCAGTCGCCGAGCTCGATTTCCGCGGTGCCAAAAAGACACCGGCAAAGCTTGCCGAGCACCGGGACCAGGCGTTTCTTTCCTACCAGCTGGCGACCATTAAAACCGACGTGCCTTTGACGGTGACCTTGTCGGAGCTGATTAATGGCGTACCCGATAATGCCGCGCTACTCCACTGGTTTCGCCAACTGGAGTTCAAGGGCTGGGTTGAGGAATTGCTTGCTGCGAGTGAGAGTGACGACGAATTGATATCGTCTGTGGCTGACAGAGACTATCAGGTGATTCTCACTCAGGAACAACTCGATCAGTGGCTACAGAGACTGGAACAGGCTGAATTGGTCGCCTTTGACACGGAAACCACCAGCCTCGACTACATGCAGGCCAGCATTGTCGGTGTCTCCTTTGCAATTGCTGCGAATCAGGCGGCCTATGTCCCCCTTGCCCACGACTATCTGGGTGCACCCCGGCAACTCGATCGGGATACGGTGCTGGAACAATTGAAGCCGTTACTCGAGTCATCGGCACTGGCCAAAGTAGGCCAAAATCTCAAATATGACATGAGTGTCTTGGCCAATCACGGGATTGCCCTGCAGGGTATTCGTTTCGACACTATGCTTGAATCCTATGTGCTGGACTCCACTGCAACACGGCATGACATGGATAGCCTGGCACTGAAGTACCTCGGGGAAAAAACCACCCACTTTCAGGATATAGCGGGGAAAGGCGCCAACCAGCTCACCTTTAATCAGATTGCCATTGAGCAGGCCGCTCCCTACGCGGCAGAAGATGCGGATATCACCCTTAGGCTTCATGAAACACTCTGGCCAAAATTGCAGGATATAACCGGGCTGGCACATGTTTACCAGGCGATTGAAATGCCATTGCTGCCTGCTCTGTCAAGAATAGAAAGAAATGGAACAAAAGTAAGCGCTGACTTACTTCGGAAACAAAGCGACCAGTTGGGTGAACGCATAGCGGCGTTGGAGCAGCAGGCTTTTGACTTGGCGGGAGAAGAATTCAATCTGGCCTCACCGAAACAACTCGGTTACATCCTTTTTGAAAAACTCAAACTCCCAATACAAAAAAAGACGGCCAAGGGCGCCGCATCTACCAAAGAAGAGGTGTTGCAGGAGTTGGCACTGGATTATCCGCTGCCGAAATTACTGCTTGAACATCGCAGCCTCAGCAAGCTCAAGTCCACCTATACTGATAAGCTGCCTTTGCTCGTCAACCCTGCCACGGGGCGAATTCATACTTCCTATCATCAGGCGGTAACGGCAACAGGTCGACTGTCTTCCTCTGACCCGAATTTACAGAATATTCCCGTGCGCTCCGCAGAGGGACGCCGCATTCGTCAGGCATTTGTGGCCACAGAGGGTTGCAAGATAGTGGCGGCCGATTATTCGCAAATCGAGTTGCGAATTATGGCTCATCTATCTGGTGACTCCGGACTAAAAGCGGCTTTTGAACAGAATCTCGATGTGCACAGCGCTACCGCAGCAGAAGTCTTTGGCGTTGAGCTGGCCTCGGTGACTGGAGAGCAACGGCGCAGTGCCAAGGCGATCAATTTCGGATTGATCTACGGCATGTCTGCATTTGGTCTGGGTCGCCAGTTACACATTGGACGGAATCAGGCTCAGGAATATATCGACCTGTATTTTGCCCGCTACCCCGGAGTGCAGGCCTATATGGACTCCATCCGAAAACGGGCAGCCGAACAAGGTTATGTTGAGACATTGTTTGGCAGGCGCTTGTATCTGCCCGAAATCAGGGCCAGTAACGGGATGCGTCGGCAGGCCGCAGAACGCACTGCGATCAACGCCCCGATGCAGGGGACAGCGGCCGATATCATTAAACTGGCAATGATCAGCGTCGATCAGTGGTTGGCCGATAAAAAGCTCAACGCCAGGATGATTATGCAAGTGCACGATGAACTGATTCTGGAGGTTCCCCAGGACGAACTGGAGGACGTGTTATCTGGCCTCAAGGCTCGCATGAGCAATGCCGCCCGGCTCGATGTGCCGCTGGTTGTCGATGTGGGTGTCGGTGATAACTGGGATGAGGCACATTAAGCGTTTAAGCGCTAATTCTTGGGTAAAAATTATTTTAAGGTCAATCACTTAAATTTTTTTATACCTGATGGGAACTCATGCCATAAATGACTGACTAACCTTACGAGCAGGCAAATATTGCTTTGTTCTCCCCAAACTAAATGCAAAGCTCGTTAATCCCCAAACAACGGCAAAGCATGCCCTGATCTCAATGGTCAGGGTTTTTTTTGCCCTGCAAACTCCAAGAAAAAGACCCTGAATAAAAAACTTCTTACCAGAATGGAACTTTTCATCGGCAGGAGAGACAAATCAATACAAGCAACATTGCTATTTTCTCCCCAAAAGTTAAATGCAAGGTTAGTAAACCCCAAGCAACAGCAAAGCATACCCTGATCTCAATGGTCAGGGTTTTTTTTACACGGCTTATCTTCGAAAGCGGGTTATTAGTCGATCAACCAGGACTGAATCACCAATTTTAATTGCTCAATGCCCGATTTCTTCAGTGATGAGAAGGTTTGTACTGTCACCTTATCCCCGAAACCGGCTTTGGCCAGCTCGCGCTTGACCGTCAGAAGTACCGTTTTAGCAGGTCCATTGTTCAATTTGTCCGCCTTGGTGAGCAATAGATGAACCGGCATGGCAGACTGTGTGGCCCAGCCGATCATCTGCCAATCATATTCCTGCAACGGATGGCGAATGTCCATCAGCATCACAAGGCCTCTCAGGGATCGGCGTTGTTGCAGATATTCGGCGAGGTTGCGATCCCATGCCTGTTTCATGGCCTTCGGTACTTTGGCGAAGCCGTAACCGGGCAAATCCACCAAGCGACAGTTTTCGGTCAGAGAAAAAAAGTTGAGCAACTGTGTGCGGCCCGGTGTTTTGCTGGTCCGGGCCAATTTGCTATTGTTGGTCAGGGTATTGATGGCACTGGACTTCCCGGCATTGGAGCGTCCGGCAAACGCAACTTCCCTGCCGACATCCTCCGGGCATTGCCAAACAGTCGGGGCGCTGATCAGAAATTGAGCCTTGGTAAAAGAGATTTCTTCTGACATATGGAAAAGCCTTGGTGGAGTAACCTGACATCAACTATTAAGGTCGGAGAGGGTTTGGTATATAATGCCTCCGCTTTTTAGAAGGCAATAAGAATGTCCCATTGTAGCGGAATGCAGAGAGCGGATTAACCAATGAAAAAAATGATTCTGACAGTGACTGCCCTACTCACAACAGCCCTTGTTGCCCCTTTTGCCCTTGCGGCAGGGGATGCTGCAGCCGGCCAGGCTAAAACAGCGATGTGTGCTGGCTGTCATGGTGCCGATGGCAACAGTGCCATGGCGACCTTTCCGAAGCTGGCTGGCCAAGGTGAGAAGTATCTGACCAAGCAACTGCAAGATATCAAAGCGGGTGATCGTGTGATTCCTGAAATGACCGGTATGCTGAGTAACGCATCTGAACAGGACATGCAGGATATGGCGGCCTATTATGCGTCCAAGACCATTCAAATGGCCGGCGCCAAAGAAACCGACCTCGACCTTGGTGAGCGCATCTACCGTGGAGGCAACATCGAAACCGGTGTGCCAGCCTGTACCGGCTGCCACTCCCCTGCGGGTAATGGTAACAACCCTGCGGGTTATCCGGCATTGGGCGGTCAGTTTGCCGAATACACCGCCAAACAGCTACGTGCCTTCCGCACTGGTGCCCACGACCCCGCAAATTCGGCAGCCCGTACCAATGACGGTGACTCGCAAATTATGCGAGGTGTTGCTGCCCAGATGAATGATGTTGAAATCGAAGCGGTGTCGAATTTCATCGCCGGATTGAAATAAACAGCCGTATGCCAAGAGACGGTGTCCGACCGCCTTTTTTATACTGTGTGGTGAACCTGTTCGCTCTCTGTGGTCTATGCAGGGTAATTCAATCACTAAAGGAAAAGCTAATGCGCAATCTGCTGTCGACTATTATGATGTCTGTCGCGATGTTGGTCTTTGTTATGTCTCCCGTCCATGCAGAGGAGCCTTACAAAGCCGGTGATCATTACCATGTGTTGGCCGAGGCGGTTGCCACCAGTAATCCTGCCAAAATCGAGGTGGCAGAGGTATTCTGGTATGGCTGTAGCCACTGCTACACTTTTGAACCGGTGCTGAACAAATGGAAACAAGGGTTATCCGAGGATGTCGAGTTTGTCCGCGTTCCGGCGATTTGGCACCCGACCATGCGTCTCCACGCCAAAGCTTATTTCACTGCCAAAGCCATGAAATCCCTTGATCAGCTCCATGAGGCTATTTTTGAGGAAATGAATCCCAAAAAAGCCAAATTGAAAACAGAAGAGGAAATTGCCGACCTGTTTGAGGCCAATGGGATAGATCGCGCAAGATTCACTAAAGTCTTTAACTCGGCAGGCATCAATATGGCTGTTGATCTGGCAGCCAAAAAACAGGAACGCTATGACATCAAGGGCACACCCGAAATGGTAGTGAATGGAAAATACCGTATTTCCGGCCGTGATAATGGTGGCAATGCGGGTATGCTGAAAGTGGCTTCCTACCTTATTGAGCGGGAACGTTCGTTGATGGGTCAATAACGAACCCCGCAGTCCATTGCGATCTTCACCGCTGTTGGTTTTGTTATACAGTGGGCGATTGAACCAAACTATTAGTTAGTGACTTCTATTAGTGGTGGCTTGGTATAGCAACCAAACCCGCTTAAAATGTCCCGCTTTTTTTCATCTTTCAGGCAGATCAATCATGAAACCGACTCAAAAGCCGGCCAACCCAAATTTTTCTTCCGGGCCTTGCAGCAAACGTCCCGGCTATGATGTATCCACTCTCGATCTCACTACCCTGGGACGCTCGCACAGGGCAGCTATAGGCAAGGCCGCACTAAAGCGGGTCTGTGAGGAAACAGCTCGGGTTCTCGGCTTGCCAGAGGGTTATCGGGTGGGGGTGGTTCCTGCATCAGATACCGGGGCAGTTGAAATGGCGCTCTGGTCGATGTTGGGACCCCGCCCGGTTGACGTATTTTCCTGGGAGTCTTTTGGACAGGGCTGGCTGACGGATATCGTCAAGCAGCTGAAACTCGATCAGGTTAATGATTACGGTGCCGATTATGGCAAGCTGCCGGAGCTCAATCTTGCCGACCCCACACACGATATCGTGTTTACCTGGAATGGCACCACTTCCGGAGTCAAGGTCCCCCATGCGAACTGGATCAGTGATAGCCGTGAGGGATTGACTATTTGCGATGCTACCTCTGCGGTATTTGCCATGGAGATGCCCTGGCAAAAACTGGACGTGGTCACGTTCAGTTGGCAAAAAGTACTCGGTGGTGAAGGTGCCCACGGAATGCTGATTCTAAGTCCCAGGGCAGTTGAGCGATTGGAAACCTATACACCCCCTTGGCCACTGCCGAAGATTTTCCGCATGACCAAAGGTGGCAAGTTAATTGAAGATATTTTCAAGGGTGCCACCATCAACACGCCCTCGATGCTCTGTGTGGCAGATTATCTCGATTCGCTGGATTGGGTTAAGTCTATCGGTGGTGTGCAGGCAACGGTTCGACGGTCAAACGACAATCTGGCGGTCATTGAACAGTTTGTCGCGACCCATGATTGGATAAGCTTCCTGGCGGAAGACCCGATCAACCGATCAAGTACCAGTATCTGTCTGACTTTGTCGCTGGAGGCCGATCAGGTAAAGCAACTGGTTAAACTACTCGATGCGGAAGGCGTGGCCTATGACATTGGCGCCTACCGGGATGCTCCTGCCGGTTTGCGTATCTGGGGTGGTGCGACCGTCGAAAAAACGGATCTGGAAGCACTGATGCCCTGGCTCGAGTGGGGTTATCGGGAAGTTTCCCGTTAATGATCGGTATAAGCAGCGTTGCGTGAGAAAAAACCATGTATAAAGTGCGAACCTATAACCAGATTTCTATCAAAGGACTGGATCGTTTTCCCAGAGAACACTATGAAATAGCCAGTGAATTTTCGCAGCCAGATGCGATTTTACTGCGCAGCCAGAAGTTGCACGAAGAAATCATTGCCGGGAGTGTCAAGGCGGTGGCTCGAGCCGGTGCTGGAGTCAATAATATTCCGGTGGCTGAGTATACCAAGCGCGGCATCGTGGTATTTAACACCCCGGGTGCCAATGCCAATGCAGTGAAGGAGCTGGTAGCTTCCGCGTTATTTCTCGCTTCCAGAGATATTTTTGGCGGTATGAATTACGTGCAAGGGCTCACCGCCATGACAGATGATGCAGAGATGTCAAAGCTGCTGGAGAAACAGAAAAAGCAGTTTGCCGGCTGTGAAGTGGCTGGCAAGACCCTGGGAGTCGTCGGCCTCGGTGCCATAGGCGCGATGGTGGCTAATATGGCTCTTGAGCTTGGGATGAACGTGGCCGGCTATGATCCGGCAATTTCTGTGGAAGCGGCCTGGCGTCTGTCCAGGCGGGTTCAGAAGGTGGAGAACCTGCAGAGTCTGCTGGCCTGCTCCGATTTCATTTCCCTGCATGTGCCTGCCATGGAGGCAACCCGTCATCTGATCAATGCTGAAGTGCTGCGCTGTGTCAGACCTTCTACCATTCTACTGAACTTTGCCCGGGAGGAAGTGGTCGACCTGGCAGCCATCACGGCGGCATTGGACGAAAAGCGTCTGGCGAAGTATGTCACCGATTTTCCAGTGCCGGCGCTGCTCGGTCGCAAGGATGTACTCTGTATGCCGCATATTGGCGCCAGTACTGACGAGGCTGAAGAGAACTGCGCCATGATGGCTGCCGATCAGCTCATGGACTATCTGGAAAACGGCAACATTCGAAATTCGGTGAATTTCCCGAATACCAAAATGGTCAGAAACGGTGGCTATCGAATCACGTTCTGTAACGAGAATGTGCCGAAAGTGTTAGGCCATGTGCTGTCCCTGCTGGCGGATCAGGACATGAATGTTATCGACATGGTAAACCAGAGTCGTGATGGCATCGCCTACAACATTATTGATGTTGCCACTCAGCCAACTAACGACTTGCTCAAAGCCATTGCCGACGTTGAGGGTGTGGTGACAGTTCGGTCTGTCTAAGCAGGTTTCAGTAATACACTTGATAGAGCCTTCTTAACGATTGCTACAGGTCGATCCACTCAACCTCTCGGTCAATCTTGTCGAGCAGTGCTGAAACTGATGCCAACGATCCCGCCTTGATCTGTTCGTGAAGGTGCCTCACCAGTTGTTCCAATGTCGCCAGTTTGAAAACACCGGCGATACCCAATAACTGGTGAATCTGTTCGCGCAGCTCGGCAAGGTCGTCATCGGCCACGGCCTGACGTGCTTTTTTCAACAGGTCTCTGACTTCCTGACGGAATAGATTGACGGAAATGTCTCCTTCTTGAGTGGATGAGATGGGTACGTCTGTGGGCGGTCTGATACTGAGTAGTTTGCAGATGTTGGCAAGTAATTCATTTTCATTGAGTGGTTTGAGTTGCAAACCGTTTGCTCCGGCATCAAACAGCGCTCTTTCCTCCTGTTGGAGGATATCGGCCGTTAGTGCCAGAGCCGGAATTCGTGCATTGGGATTATTGCTGCGCCGCAGAGCAATCAGGGTATCAATACCATTTTTCTGGGGCATGTGTATGTCTACCAGTAACAGGTCAAAGGTGTCATGTTGGCAGACCGCGAGGGCTTCGTTGCCGTTGTTTGTCAATGTGCAATAGGCTCCCATCTTGCTCAGCAATGTATCCAGTAGCAGGCTGGTGAACTGGTTATCCTCGGCAATCAGGATATTCACACCGTCAAGTAGCTGGCTATTTACCGGGGCAATGGTGATCAGGTCCTGTGGCGGGCCATTTTCATTCAATGAGCGGTGGAGCTCTGACAGCGGTGGTGGCATTGAGAGAAATGCGACCGGATTGAGTTCTGCCCGTTCCTTGGCGTTGAATTGCTGGTAAAAATTCAGCTGTGATGCCGTCAGAACCAGCTTGGCCCTGGTTGCGTTGCGCAACTGCACCATGAGTTTTGGAAGATCATCCCTGATACCCTGCGGGGTGGGTATGCAGACAATAACCCGGTCGCTGGCCTCAAGATGTAATGCGCTATTCAACAAGTGGTCGTAATCGGTGACGAGGATATCGTCTACGCCGAATCGCTCCAGAGCGTGCCTGAGGGCCAGTGTTGTAAATTCGTTACAGCTGGCAATTACCACCTTGCAGGGCCTGATTTTCCAGTTAGGCTGGGTCTCACTGAGTGGCAGTGGTAGCGTTATACGGAAGGTGGAGCCCCTCCCCTCCTGGCTCTCCAGGTCTATGTCACCCCCCATCAGGTCAACCAGACTTTTGACAATCGACAGTCCCAGTCCGGTCCCGCCATAGTGACGGGAAATGGAGGTGTCTGCCTGGGTAAATGCATTAAAGAGAAGGCCCTGGGCGTCGGCGGAAATACCGATACCGGTATCCAGCACTTCGATAATAACGGCCTGTGCCGGATTGGTTTTCAGAGAGATGGAAACCCCGCCCTGTTCGGAGAACTTGATGGCGTTGGCGATCAGATTGCTCAGAATTTGCTGTAGCCGAATCATATCTCCTACCCGGTGCAACAACACATCGGGCGCATAATCCACTGCGATACAAAGGCCCTTGTGTTGGGCTTGGGGGGAAAACATGGCACTGACCTGCTCTACGCATTCCGCCAGATCTATTGGCTGCTGCTCGAGCTCAACGGTATTGGACTGGAGTTTTGAACAAGCCAGAATATCGTCAATCAGCGTTAGTAGCTGGAGTGCTGATTGATCAATAATCTGGCAGTAGTGACGGTCTGTTTCGGACATGACGCTGACATCCAGTAAGTGTACAAATCCCTGGATGGAGGTAATGGGAGTACGCAGTTCATGGCTCATCCGTGCCAGAAAATCACTCTTTGACTGGTTCGCTGTTTCCGCTTCTTGCCGTGACAACTCCAGTTCACGGTTCTTTCTTTGCAGACTCTCGAGGGTATCCTGTAACTGGCTGGTAGCGAGATTAATCCGATATTCAAGATTTTGTTTGCCCTCGGTAATTGATTCTGCCAGTTGGTTGATGCCGCTCGCGAGAATGGCAAGTTCGTCGCGGGTTCCGGTTTTGGCCCTGATGCTCAGGTTGCCGCGGGCCATTTTTTTTATGACAGCGGTGAGGTGCTGAATCGGAGCAATCAACCCCAGGCTCAGATAGTAGGTCAGTACAAAGGCAATAATCAGCCCCAGAAGGGATAGCCAGAGAGAGGTAAAAATAATCTGACGCTGCTTCTGGTGCAAACGGGCCTGATCAATCGCGACGATAACCCAGCCGATCAGTTCATCATCGACCACCTGCGTGGCTTCCTCCTCGTAATCACTGAACTCAACACCCACCAGATAAACGGGTTTCTTGAAATAGACGTGATTGTCCAGCTGTAAGGGTTGTTTGTCCGGTGAGGACCCCAGTGCTGCCGGGGGTATATCCCCGGAATTCAGGACCAGCTTCTCTGTGCGGTCTATAAAAGCGACGCCGGATACGTCGGGCAGGCGAATGGCCGCCGCCGATGTGTTTGCGAGTAACTTGATGTTTCGCGAGTAGAGTGACAAATCCGAAATTGTCGCCAGATAATCCGATGTCATTTCTCCGGATTGATAAAGGTTTTCTGACAGGTCACCCCGCCGGGCATCAATCGTGTAGAGCGTCAGCAACGTGATGGTTAACAGCAACGGGAAAAGAGCCACCACAAGAAACCGCTGATGAATCGACTTGCTGAGCAATGGGCTTTCAATCATTTTGCTGCCTGCTCCTGCTTTTGGATGCTCATATAAAGCGTATTGTCTGACGGCAGGGATATACCGAGCGATCGCGCTATGGCCGGGTTGGTGGATATACTGAAATAGCGGGGATACTGGGGCTCGCCGAGGGTACTTTCCGGATTGCGCAACCATTGACTGATGTGTTCACCTGCCTGTCTGCCAATGTCGTCGGGCGAAGAAAAAATAGAGGCCAATGCCCCCGCGACGGTATAGGCCTTTGAGAAGCCGATAACCGGGACCTTTTGTTGAAAGCTGAGGTGGAGAATCCACTTAGCGATTGCGCGGTTAAGGACAGCCTGATCCGGCAGGGCAATAAAGAGGTCGGTACCGCTGACCACGGGGCGCAGCACCGACACAGGGTTGTCCTCCCGGTCGAGGTAGCCGTGTTTGAGAATCAGGCCACGTTCAGCGGTAAGTGTCTCCAGCTCTTCCTCCAATTCCCTGGAGACGGGACCAAATATGGTGCTGAACCGAGTAGCTTCCGGTTTTAGCAATGATGCGAGTGTAATTACCCGGCTGAGGGGTTGATCCAGAAAGATTGCAGAAGCCTGGCGCGCTGGGCCTTTATCGTGGGTTGACCAGGCAGATTCATAGGCATTTTTTGGGGTGAAAATACTGAGCACAGGTATGTCTCCTCCCCAGTTAATCACCTCGCGAGTTGCATAGCTTCCGATGGCAACAATGAGTTGGTAGTGGGTGTCCTGACGCTCTGGCAGCGTGGTTTTATGGAGATTAATGATGCTGAAACCGGGGTTTCCCGGCAGTGTTTTGTTGACCGTGTCCTGGAGTGAGCCAGCGGTTTCCAGGTAATAAGAGGCGTCGCTGGATAACAGCAATAAGATGTCTGCCTGTGTTACCGGGCACATCAAAAGGGAAAGGAAAAGGAGTCCCGTGGTGGAGAGGGTTGCAAAGATACCTTGTTTCCTTACTGGTCGCTTCAACATGTCTTCCCTAAGTAACGCTGCTATTGAGCGTAAGACCTTTCATCCCCCAGTCGCTATGATTTTGTCTGGAGCAATAAGGTCAAACACATCAAAAATTCAGTACGAGACGTAAAAAAAGTCTGGTTTCAAAAATATTGTTTTGAGCATGCTCCATATAGTCACTCCCCAGGTTTTGGCCGATAAGTGACAGGTTTCCAGTGCTTGAACCCACAGTAAAATCATAACCCAGATGGGCGTCTACCCGGACAAACTGTTCTACAGGGTTGCCATCACGCCAATCCGCTGCGGTCATATGGTAGATATTGATACCTGAGGACCAGCCTGCAGCAAATCGCTGAAACAGCAGCAGGCCCGCCGCATGTTGCGGTGCGCGTTCGTCATGATCCTTGATCTGAAAGTAGGGTTCATAACGGGAGATATAAAAACTGTCCACATCCCGGTAGCTGTAGTGGGCATTGATCAGAGTGCGTTCTGTGGGCTGGTAGCGGAGTTGTAGTTCCGTTCCCCGCGTTACCCAGCGACTGTTATTGTCGCGAACGGATATGGTTTCATCCAGACCGAGCGACGGAATACCCAGATCAGCAGGTGCCTGGTAGGTATCGATGCCATCTTTGACGGATTCTCGAAACAGTCTGACATCAAAGGTCAGTCCCTGTGTGGGCAATTGGGCCAGATAGCCCAATTCAAGGCTTTTCAGTCGCTCTTCCTCGACACTTTCAGCAGATTTCCGAATCGCCTGGACCAGTATCTGGTCGGCGAGAATATCCACATTCAGCTCCCGGGCCTCACCCAGTGAAGGTGAGCGTCGACCAATGGCATAACCTATGCGAAGCGTATGGGAAGGGTTGATGTGATAATTGGCGCCGACACGGCCGGATGCAATCGTGTCTACCAGGACGTTGTTTTCGATCATCAGACCGCCATTCAGGGTCCAGTGGGAACTGGCTTCCCATTCCAGGTGCCCGAAGAGCCGGCGACTGGTCAGCGACTCATCGCCACTATGACCAAACACTGTTTTGCCACTGATATTATCGTAGCGCAGGCCGGCCCCCCAGGTGGCTCGCAAATCGGGGGTCAGGTGCAGGCGATGTTCCAGTTCCACGTCGTAGCGTTCTGAATCAATGCCCTGAAAGCCGACGATATAGTGTTGATCTTCAATATCCAGGGACGGGTCAATCATCTGAAAAAAGCCCGGCACCTGTTCTGGGGTAATAGTGAATCCGAGTTCCTCCGACAACAGATTGGAAACCAGTCCCTGGTTGATAAAGTTTTCACCCTCAATGCGGTTGTGATACAAATGAATTTGTAGCCCATCGCCGTTGACCAGATCCCGGTTCCACTTCAGGGACTGGTATTGGTTTTTGAACTGGACATCAGCGTACTCCGCCGGGCGGTCCGCATCACCCCAACCAGAATTGTTGTGTGTGTACCCGGCTTGCAGGTCGAATGTATCGGTAATATTCGGGGTGTACATAGCACGCAGGTTCAGGGCCAGCATTTCCTTGCCGTCCTTCATTGGCCCCCGGTTGTCGCCGGAACTTACCGGTGGGAAACCGTCGTTATGCTGGTAATTAAAACTGACACGGTAATCCAGCTTGTCGGCATTGCCGCTCTAGCGGACAGTGGTTTCCCGGGTTTGCTGATCTCCCGCTGTCACGCCGACCTGCCAGCCACGCTCCTGCACAGGTTTGCGGGTGATGATGTTTACCGCGCCGAGAAATGCATTGGAGCCGAAGGCCGGGGCATTTGACCCTCGAACAATCTCAATATGGTCAATATCTTCCAGACTGATACCCAGAGAGCCCCATTCAGTATTGGCAAACACCGGGTCATAGATGGGCCGGCCATCGACCATGATTTCCAGATGGTTCGGAAACTCGCGGCCAAAGCCGTGATAACCGATACCGTAGCGATTACCATTGATATAGTAGGACTCGAAGCCGGGCACCAGGCGAAAGACATCGACCCAGGTCATGGCGCCTGAAGCCTTGATCAATTGTTGATCGATAATGGTGACACTTGCGGGAACCTGGTTCAGGGGTTGAACCATCCGTGCCACGGAGGAAACCGAGGGTAGCTCACCGAGCATATCCTCTTCAGTAATGAACGCGGATTGAGGTTGACTGAGAACCAGCTGACTGAAGAGTAAACCCGTTACTGTCAGGCTCAGTGTGGCGCGAGACATAACGTGCTCCCGGGAGAATTGGCATAACCTTTTTGCAGGGGTTTATTCTAAGTCCCCGATGCGGGAATATCAGCTGTTTATTGCTTCCGGGATAAAGAAAACTCCTGTAAATCCTGTTATCGGGTTGAGTGGCAGGGTCGCAGTATCAATCCAATAGCAGCAGTAGGTCCTGATCCGGGCTAGAATGCCGGCTTATGGTGAAGGAGAGTAATTGATGTCGCTGGAAGATAGTCGTCGTGAATACCAGTATGGACGCTTGCGCAGGGAGTCACTTAAGGAGTCTCCCTTCGAACAATTCAACCTTTGGATGGAGCAGGCCATTCACTCGGATTTATCCGATCCTACGGCGATGTGTCTTGCGACGGTCAACGCTGAAGGTAAACCCTGGCAACGCACCGTATTGTTAAAGGGTATGGATGAGAGAGGATTGATGTTCTATACCAACCTGGGTAGTCGCAAAGCCAGAGAGATGTCAGGCAACCCGAATGTCAGCCTCATTTTTCCCTGGATGCGGATGGATCGGCAGGTGATTGTCGGCGGGCAGGTGGAAAGACTCACGAAAACCGAAGTTCTAAGCTATTTTCTCAAGCGTCCACGGGGGAGTCAGCTGGCAGCCTGGGCCTCGCAGCAGAGCAGCCGGCTCAACTCCCGGCAGGCACTGGAAGCCCAATTCATACAAATGAAAGAGAAGTTTGCTGCCGGGGAGATACCGGTGCCGGATTTTTGGGGCGGGTATCGGGTGGTGCCCAGCGAATTTGAATTCTGGCAGGGCGGAGAAAACCGTCTGCATGACCGTTTTCAATACCTCAGAGCCGAGAATGGTTGGACAATTTTGAGGTTGGCACCATGACTGATCCTGTCATGGTGCAGTCCCCATAAAAAACCTGGCATTAGCCAGGTTTTTTGCTGCCGCTTGAGACTATTTGCGTTTCATCGACAGGAAAAACTCATCATTGGTTTTGGAGTCTTTCAGTTTATCGATGAGAAATTCAGTGGCATCAGAGTCTTCCATGCTGTGGAGGAGTTTGCGCAAAATCCACACCCGTTGCAGTTCTTCCTCACCCATTAACAGATCTTCGCGACGGGTGCCGGAGCGGCGGATATTGATAGCGGGATAGATACGCTTCTCTGCCATTTTTCGATCCAGATGCAGCTCCATGTTGCCGGTGCCTTTGAACTCTTCATAAATGACTTCGTCCATCTTTGAACCTGTTTCCACCAGTGCTGTGGCGATAATGGTGAGGCTCCCGCCCTGCTCGATATTTCTGGCAGCACCAAAAAAACGCTTGGGCCGTTCCAGGGCGTGGGCGTCCACGCCCCCGGTCAGCACTTTGCCCGACGATGGTTGAACGGTGTTATAGGCCCGGGCCAATCGTGTCACCGAGTCGAGTAAAATCACCACATCTTTTTTGTGTTCCACCAGGCGCTTCGCTTTTTCGATAACCATCTCAGCAACCTGAACGTGGCGTGAGGGCGGTTCGTCAAAGGTGGAGGCAATTACCTCACCGCGCACAGAGCGCTGCATTTCAGTCACTTCTTCCGGACGTTCATCAATCAGCAACACCATGATGTAACACTCTGGGTTGTTGCGGATGATGGACTGGGCGGTGTGTTGCATGAGAATGGTTTTACCGGCTTTGGGCGGAGCGACGATAAGGCCTCGCTGGCCTTTGCCAATGGGTGAAACCAGGTCGATAATTCGTGGGGTCAGATCCTCGGTAGAGCCATTGCCAGCTTCCAGTACCAGGCGCTCATCGGGAAACAGCGGAGTGAGGTTTTCAAACAGAATTTTGTTGCGGGCGTTTTCCGGCTTGTCAAAATTGATTTCGTCGAGCTTGAGCATGGCAAAGTAGCGCTCACCCTCTTTGGGTGGTCGGATTTTGCCGGAAATACTGTCTCCGGTCCGCAGGTTGAACCGGCGGATCTGGCTGGGGGATACATAAATATCATCCGGGCCAGCAAGGTAGGAACTGTCGGCGGATCTTAAAAAACCAAAGCCATCGGGGAGTATTTCAAGAACGCCGTCTCCGTAGATGTCCTCGCCACTTTTGGCATGCCGTTTGAGAATGCTGAAGATGACATCCTGCTTGCGTGAGCGGGCCAGATTATCCAGGCCGATTTCCTCGGCAAGTTTCAGTAGTTCATCGATGGGTTTAGTCTTGAGCTCGGTCAGATTCATAAATACAGACATAGTAATAATTGTTGTTAGGATTTGAGGCAGGCTGACAACCGGCCGAAAATTATCTTTGGTGTCCTGGAAGGGCTAAATGGGGTTTTTTGGTAAGGCCTCTCGCCTGGGAGTTCGGCGGGAACAGTCGCAGTATAGGGGGGCCTACTCTAAAGCGCAACAATCTGAGCGGCTGCGCAAAAGGCAAGCCACTCAGTATGATGATTGATCAGAGACCGGCTTCAATGAATTCAACCAGCTGGGTTTTGGACAGAGCCCCGACCTTGGTGGCTTCAATATTGCTGTCCTTGAACAGGATCAATGTCGGAATACCGCGAACATTGAATTTTGCTGGTGTCTCGGGGTTTGAATCCACATCCACTTTGCAAATCTTGACCTTGCCAGCATATTCGTTTGCCAACTCATCCAGAATAGGTGCAATCATCTTGCAGGGGCCGCACCATGCAGCCCAGAAATCAACGAGTACCGGCAAGTCTGATCCAAGGACTTCGCTTGCGAAACTGGCATCGGTTACGTGAACGATGTTGTCGCTCATTGGGGATCTCCAGAGTAATGTGAATTAAATCGTAAGGGGGTAGAATTGTTACAAATCATAACACCCGTCCCGGGCAGGTAACAAATCTTAGCCTTGTCCAATATGAAGTGAGTCTGGAGGGCGGGTGTGATTCCAAGATGAAA